>CAJFMW010000005.1 GCA_904392525.1 uncultured Eisenbergiella sp. | reverse complement strand
AAGGGCCATTCTTCGGCATGAAACTTAGAAACTCTTAGGCGGCGTCTTCTGACGCCTTAGAGTTTCTTTTCATGCTTCCTCCTCGACATCTGCCAGCTCTCCCTCCACCTTTTCCACATACAGATGGCCGTCCAGATGGTCGATTTCATGGCAGAAGGCCCTGGCGAGAAGCTCTGTTCCCTCCAGTTCAATGGGGTTCATGTCCCGGTCATAGGCCTTGACCTTTACATAATTGGGTCTGGTTACAACGCCGCTCTTTCCGGGAACGGAGAGGCACCCCTCGCCGCCGGTCTGCTCCCCGCTGGTTTCCATGATGCGGGGATTGATGAGCACGATGGGGTCTTCTCCGGTCACATCAATGACCACGATGCGCTTGAGCACGCCCACCTGGGGAGCTGCAAGGCCCACGCCGTTGGCCTCGTACATGGTTTCAAACATGTCGTCGATGAGCTCCTGGGTGCGGGGCGTCATCTCCTTTACTTCTTTGCAGACCTTCTCCAGAATGGGGTCTCCGATTGTTCTGATATTTCTGATTGCCATGGCTTATTCCTCCGTTGCATTTTTATCTGTATCTCTAAAACGGGTTCATCGGGTCAAAATCGAACTGTACCGTCTTCCCTCTCCCGTCTCTGTCTTCCTGTTCCTTCAGATTTTTTTCCATCCGGTCCTTGATCCGGATGAGCAGATCGTAATCCAGGCTTTTGATGTAGATCACAAAGCGGAACACGTCGTTGATCTTCCCGATAGAGGCAGGCGCCGGACCGATGAGAAAGCTTCCCTCCGGGAGGTCACCCGCCAGCAAAGAAAGCCGCTTCGCCAGCGCCGCTCCTGCCGCTTCCTCCGACGCGCCGATCTGGACGGCCAGAATGTGAGCGGCGGGGGGATAGGCCAACAGCCTGCGGTACATGATCTCTTCCTCATAAAAGCCCTCATAGTCCTGGGCCGCCGCATGGACGATGCTGTAATGCTCCGGCTGGTAGGTCTGAATCACCACCTCGCCGGGCCTGCTGCCCCGGCCCGCCCGGCCTGCCGCCTGGGTCAGAAGCTGGAAGGTACGCTCTGACGCCCGGTAATCCGCAGCGGAAAGGGACATGTCGGCCGCCAGAATTCCCATGAGCGTCACCGCCGGGAAATCGTGTCCCTTGACGATCATCTGGGTGCCCACAAGCACGTCCGCCTCTCCTGCAGCAAAGGATGCCAGGATCTGTTCGTAGCTCTCCTTTTTCCGGGTGGTGTCCGCATCCATCCGCAGCACTTTTTTATCCGGATACATTTTGTGCAGCTGCTCTTCGATCTGCTCGGTTCCCGCCCGGAAGCCAAGAATGTAGCGGGAACCGCATTCGGGGCAGGTTTTCACCGCCGGGCGCGTATAGCCGCAGTAGTGACAGACCAGGGTGCCGTTTCTGTGCTCCGAAAGGGAGACGTCGCAGTGGGGGCACTTCATCACATGACCGCACATGCGGCAGGAAACGAAGCCCGCATAGCCCCTGCGATTCAGAAACAGCATGCTCTGTTCCCCTCTGGCAAACCGGTCCTCCAGAAGCGTCTGCAGCCTTCTGGAAAAAATGGAGCGGTTTCCCTCCTTCAGCTCCTGTCTCAAGTCCTCCACATACACGGCGGGAAGAGCGCCGCCGTTTAAGCGCTCCGTCAGGGTGTATAACCGGTATCTGCCCTCCTTCGCCCGATAGAAGCTCTCCAGAGAAGGGGTGGCGGAGCCTAAGAATACCGCCGCCCCATGGAGCCTTGCCAGTTCCTCGGCGGTCTCCCTGGCGTGGTATTTCGGCATGGTCTCGCTTTTGTAGCTGCCCTCATGTTCCTCGTCGATGACGATGAGACCGATATCCGGAAAAGGGGTGAACAGGGCGGAGCGGGGACCGATGATCACGTCAATTTCCCTGCGTTTCGCCCGCTCACACTGGTCGTATTTCTCCCCAGCGGACAGGGTGGAATTCATCACCGACACCCGGTCTCCGAACCGCTTGTAGAAGCGCAGTACGGTCTGGTAGGTGAGGGCGATTTCCGGAATCAGCATCACCGCCTGATGCCCCCGTTTCACCACGCCCTCGATGAGCGCCATGTAGACCTCCGTTTTTCCGCTTCCGGTGATCCCCTTCAGAAGGCAGGTCTGCCGGTCTCCGGCATCATACTTTTCAAAAAAATCATCCACGATCCGCTGCTGGGAGTAACTTAAACGCCTTCCCTCCTCCCGCTCCACGTCCAGCTTCACCGGGTTGCGGTAGTAGGGAACGCTTTCGATGGAGACGATGCCGCTCTCCCAGAGGCTTTTGAAGGTGGGAGCGGAAATGTTCAGCTTTTTCGAAAGAAGGCCCATGGGAAGGCATTCCTCCGCGATCAGCTCCCGCAGGACGCGGGCCTTTGCGTTCTGGTGTTTGCGCTCACACTCCAGAAGCTCCTGACAGGCCTCCTCTTTGCTCACGCGCAGGCGGATTTCCTTTTTCTCCGGGGTCTTGAACTTCTTTCGGGCCGGAAGGACCGTTTTCAGGGCCGCGATGATGGTGGAGCCGTAATGCTCCTTCATCCAGAAAGCCAGCCGGATCAGGCGGCTCTCCACCTGGGTTCCGCCCTCCCGGATGCTGTCCAGCTCCTTCATGCGGCTTTCCTCAAAATCCGCCTCGTCCGTCACCTCAATGATATAGCCGGTGCGCAGCGTATTGCCGCGCCCGAAGGGGATGGTCACCTGCATGCCCGGCTCCGGAACGCCCCGGAGCCGTTCGGGAATGCGGTAGGCGAAGGGGCGGTCCACATTTTCATGGGAGATATCCACGATGACGTTTGCAAATTTTCCCTGCATCTGTTTTCCGCCTCCTTCCTGCTTTCTGTATTTTATGAGGAAAAAGAAATTCCCCGTTCCTTCAGAATATCCGCGATCAGTTCCCTTTCGTCCATGTGATGCTTCACGCCCTTGATTTCCTGATAATCCTCATGGCCCTTGCCCGCAAGAACGATGATATCTCCCGGACGTCCGTGGTCGATGGCCCAGGCGATGGCCTCCTTCCGGTCGCAGATCTCGATATGCTCGCCGTCCGTTTTCTGAATGCCGGTCACAATGTCGTCGATGATGGCCTGGGGCTCCTCGAACCGGGGGTTGTCAGAGGTGATAACGGTCAGGTCAGCGAGCCTTCCGCTCACCTCTCCCATCTCGAAGCGGCGCAGCCGGGAACGGTTTCCGCCGCAGCCAAACACACAGATGAGCCTTCCGTGCTCATATTCCTTCAGGGTGGCGAGCAGGCTTTCCAGCGCCATGGCGTTGTGGGCGTAATCGATGAGCAGGGTGAACTCATCCGACACCTTCACCAGCTCAATGCGTCCCTTCACCTTCGCAGCCAGAAGCGCCCTCTGAATGTCGGGAACGGATACGTCAAAATGGCGGCAGATGGCAATGGCAGTCAGCGCGTTGTAAACGCTGAACCGGCCCGGCATATCGATCTGGGCGTCAAAGTCCGTCGGCCTGCCGGACGCCGTCCCGTCCTCGCCGCAGGATACATGGAAGGCCACGCCCAGCTTCCCGTTCACATTCGTGAGTTTCAGGTCCGTGGCGCGGATGTCGCAGCCTTCGTTCAGGCCGTAGGTTTCCAGCCGGCAGGTGTGGCCTTCCGTCACCTGCTGCCAGTGGGCGTCATCCCCGTTCACAATGCCCACCCGGCACTGTTTAAACAGAAGTCCCTTACAATGCAGATAGTCCTCAAAGCTGGCATGCTCGTTGGGGCCGATGTGATCCGGCTCGATGTTTGTAAAAATGCCGAAATCGAACACAAAACCCTGGCTTCTGTGCTGCATCAGCGCCTGGGAGGATACCTCCATCACCACCGCGTCGCAGCCCTCCTCCACCATCCTCGCAAAATAGGACTGGAGCACATAGGATTCCGGCGTGGTGTTCTCCGCATGGATATGAGTGTCTCCGATGATCACCTCAATGGTGCCCACCAGCCCCACCTTCAGCCCCGCATTTTCCAGAATGGACTTCACCAGATAGGTTGATGTGGTTTTTCCCTTTGTCCCGGTGATGCCGATGGTTTTCAGCTTCGAGGCCGGATGGCCGAACCAGGCTGCTGACAGAAAGGCAAGCGCATAGCGCGTGCTTTCCACCTGAAGAATCAGAACCTCACTGTCCTTAGGCACCTCCACAGGCTTTTGTACCACCAGAACGGCCGCTCCCTGAGAAACCGCCTGTGCCGCCGCAGAATGTCCGTCAAAATTTGCCCCTTCGATGCAGACGAAAAGGCAGTCCTTCGTAATTTTCCTGGAATCGTAAACCAGAGCCGTAATCTCCTGTTCCAGAGCGGCTTCCAGACTGCCCCGCAGGGCTGTCACTTCCAGATTCTCAAGCAGATTTCCCAGTTTGGACATACTTCCTCTTTCCCGCGGCCGAACGGCCGCTTTAAATCATTGTGAAGAATTGCGCCAGCAATTCTTCCAGGGAATCGGCTTCGCCGATTCCCGCTCCTCTTTCCCGCGGCCGAACGGCCGCTGCATTATTTCACGCCGGGCACTTCCGCCCGGCCGATAGGTTCTTTAAGGATAGCACAGAAGGGAGGAATTTTCAACTGACGCAGTGCCTTTCAGATTTCATACAGCTCCGCCAGTGTAAGCAGCCGCACCTCTCCATTTTCAGCACGGCTTTCGAGCCCGGCACTGAAACCGGATTTGGAAAAAAAGTAATAATACCGGTTTGCAAAATGTCCCATTGCGTCCGCATATTCCTCCATCAGGTGCAGTTCCTCCTCCCCAGTCGGCGTTTCCCGGAATTTACAGGAACCGATAATTGCGCTGTCTCCTTCTGCAGAAGTAACCACAACATCAATCTGAGCCTGTTTGCGGGTTTTGGGATTTCCTCCCCACCACTGTCCCACCGCGCCAATGGGAAAGGGAATTTCTTCATCATAGTACAGAATATAGTCCCGGCATATTTTTTCAAAGGTCAGTCCCATATAATCGGAAAGGCGGCTTTCCACCATGGAAGAATAGGAACGTTCCATCCGTCCGGACTGTATCGCAGAAATATTCCCGGGCACAAACGTATACCAGAAACGGAAAAACTGATCTTCTATCAGGTAAACCGGTCTTTTGCTGTTCGGTTCGGTGACGGGAGTTTCCCTTTTGATAATTCCAAGAGCGATCAGATTCGTCATATACTTTGCGCAAAGTCCGGTTTCCACACCTACTGTGGTTGCAATCTCTGACAGCTTCGTCTTTCCGGAAGCGACTGCCGTAATCACGGCGTTATAAACCGCCGGTTCCCGGAGCTCCTGTTTCAGCAGGTTGGACGGTTCTTCGAACAGAACGGCATTTCTGTCAAATAGATTCTCCAGAAGATTTTCCCGGATCGTCAGTTCGGGAGAAAACTGCTCCAGGTACATGGGAATTCCGCCCGTGATCCCATAAACCAGCGCTCTGTCGCTGTAAGAATACTCCGGAAACCACTTTCCCGTATCCACATAGTCGAAGGGCAGAATTTTAAACTGCGCGGTTCTCCTGCCATAAAGAGGGCTCTGATATCCCAAAACCTGTTTTTCCATAAAACTCATGGAAGAACCGCAGAGAATCAGAAACAGCCCTGTCTCTCTGAACTGGTGATCCAGAAAATTCTGCAGAAGGGACGAAATTCCACGCTCTGCCTGTGCCAGATAGGGATATTCATCTATGACCCATATCAGTCTCTGTGTTTTTGCCAGCTCTGCGATTTTTATAAAAGCATCCGTAAAGCTTCGGTACGTGGCAAAGGCTGCGCTTTCCCCGCCCTCCGTCTCTGAAATCGCCCGTGACAGGGTTTCCAGATTCTGATCGGCACTGCTCTCCTGTGCTGCGAAAAAAATCGCTCTTTTATCTTTGCAGAACTCATTGATCAGCGTCGTTTTCCCAACACGGCGCCGGCCATAAATGACAGCCACTTCCAGCTTATCGCTCCGGTACATCCGGTTCAGCTTTTTCAATTCCTGTTCTCTGCCTATAAACATTGAAATATCGCGCGCCACCTTTCGTGAATTATGATATCCTATATTTTAATTCACTATTTGCAGGCCGTCAACTCGAAAAACGGTCCACTTTATCAAGCGCATAGAGGGCCGCGCCCGCCGCGCCGACGATTTCCGGCTCCGGACAGATGTAAAGCTTCTTTCCCAGCTTCTCCTCCACGGCTCGAACCACGCCCGCGTTCTTCGCCACGCCGCCGGTCATCATGAATTCCGCCTCCAGGCCGACGCGCTTCAACAGAGAGTAGGATTTGTTTGCCACCGCGCGGCAGATGCCGTTTGCGATATCCGTCTTTTCCCGGTTGTTTGCGATCAGGGAAATGACCTCAGATTCCGCGAATACGGAACACATGCTGGTGATCTCGATATCTTCCTTTGACTGCAGGGCGATGGGGCCGAGCTCGTCCACATCCACCTCCAGGGAACGGGCGATCATCTCCAGGAAACGTCCGGTTCCCGCCGCACACTTGTCGTTCATGACGAAGTCTGCCACCTCGCCCTTCTCGTTCAGACGGATAGCCTTGCTGTCCTGTCCGCCGATGTCCAGGATGGTGCGGACAGCCGGGTTAAAGTAATGGGCTCCGCGGCCGTGGCAGCTGATCTCCGTCACATTTTCATCCGCGAAGGGGATGCTTACGCGGCCGTAGCCTGTGGAGACGATCCAGGAAATATCCTCTCGCTTTAAGCCCGCTTCGGAAAGCACCTCATCCAGAATCCGCTGTGCGCTTTCCCCGGATTTCGCGCCGGTGCGCACCACCGCAGATGCCACAATTTTGCGGTCTCCATTCATGATCACCGCATTAGTGGAGGTGGAACCGCTGTCAATTCCCATCACATACATATTTCCCGAATTCTCCTTTCCCTGTGTTCTTTTTCCTTCCTGTGCCGCCCCGTTCTGCTGCCGGGACGTTTCCCGCTTCGTCCTCTCCGGCGCCTGCCCGAGGGATTCCAGGAAAGCCTCGATCCTGGTCAGGATCTGACCATAGCTCTGCTTCGTATAATCCGTCTCAAGCGCCAGCATGGGACGATCCAGCCTTTTTTTCAGCCAGGCGTACTCATAGGAATAGTTGTCACAGAACTGGACGGTATGATAGATCACGCCGTCCACACTTCCCGCGTAGCGCTCGATCAGCTCGTCCCTTCCGGACGCTGCCTCCATTCGCATGCAGGGGAACTGGCTCAGAAGCCCTCTTGTGTAGCCTGTGAGCACCTGCTCCAGCTCCAGCAGATACTTGCGCTTCAGTCCGGTACAGGTCAGGTCAAAGGCCAGATTGGCGTTTTTCTCCTGCAGAATCTGCACGATGCTCTCATTGGCCCTGGCTCCGATGAGGCCGATATTCTTTCTGCGAAAAGCGCGGCGGCCTGTACCCGCTTCAGAAGCCGCATCTTCCCCACAGCCGCTCTCTCCCAGAGAAATGCTCTGCTCTTTTTTCTTTTTTCTCAGGATATCCGCCAGCTTCTCTTCCTCAAAGGTCTTTCCGGAAAAAGCTTCATATGCTTCAATCATTTTCCGAATCCGCCCCTCATAGAGCGTGATTCCCGCGTCCTTCGTGATCCTCGGCGTGTCCAGAATATAAATGAAACGGTCCGGAAGCTCCTGCTTCAGCACATCATACAGGCGGCGAATGCTGTCGCAGCAGGTGGTGAGGATGACTCCCTCATAACCGCCTTCCATCACATCCTCAAGCACGCCCTTCGCGAAGCTGCAGACATTGGGGTGCATCTTCATGTCCGCCTGCGTAAAATTCGTCACCTGCGGATCGATCCGCTTCATTTCCACACCCATGGATTCAAAAACCTCGATGGGCGCATATTTGCATATATACCCAAGCATCACACTTCCTCCTTCTGTTCCGTTTCCGCCGCCGCGTTTTTCTTTTCATCCAGCATCTCCAGAAAGGCCTCCAGCCTGGTCTTGATCTGTCCGTCATGGCTGTTTCTCTTATCGATTCCGTCCCCGTCAAGAATCAGCGTGGGGATCTGCTTTTCCTGCATTTTTTCCTTCAGCAGAATGCTCCCGCCTGAAGCCTGCTTGCATCCCCAGTGGCAGAAATAGATCACCGCGTCCGGATGCAGCCGGTCGCAGAGAGAGGCGATGGCCTCCGCCTTATACGCATAGGAGCCGTTATAGAGGTTGCGGATGATCTTTTTGGCAAGCGCCTTAAAGGGATGATCCGCATCCATCTCCTCCATATAATCCAGGATGATGTCGCTGGCGATGATCTGATAGTCCTCATTTCTGTCGAAATATTTTTTCAGTGTCTCCTGATAGAAGGGGATCAGATGCAGCCAGAGGATTTTTTTGCCCTCATACACTGGACAATCTGCAATTTCCTCATTCATGAAACGGATGAGGTCCAGAAATTCCTGCGTGCCCACCAGAAGGTGCATTCCCATCATCATGTACAGATGGCTGATGAGAGCGCCAGGATAGCGGCGTTTCGTCTGAAACTCAAAGAACCGCATCAGTTCCTTTCTCGTCTCGTTTTCAATCCGGATCGTTTCCTTCAGCTTTTCTTCCTCAAACCGTTTTCCTGTCAGCTCCTCCAGAGAAGCGGCAAGGCCGCGCAGCTGGTCGGCCAGATACGTTACCGACTCTTCGTCCGCCGCATAGGGAACGTCCAGAAAGGTGAATGGAACCCCCGCCTTCTTTTCCAGATACCGGAAGGTATTCAGGTTCCCGTCACAGGAAAGGGAGGTGGTGATGGCGTAATCCGGTTTCTGGATCACGCCGCTCTCCACCCCTCCCACAAAGGTTTTATGATAGGAACACAGGGTGGGCGCAAGGCCGATGTCCTGTGCATAATCAATGAAATAATCCTCCAGATGAAAGCCGCTCATATAACAGGAAAGCACCTCGATGGACAGGGTGTGCAGCCCGAAGCAGTGCACCAGTTCGCAAGGCGTGAAAATATTTCCCCACACGTAGCTTCCCTCTCTGCTCAGGGAATCGGCCACCACTCCCATCATCATCTGCTCCAGCTTCTGATAGCCTTTGGAAAGGTCTTTCGTGGGAAGCAGGCGCATCCGCCATTTGTTCGCCTGAAAGCCGAGGAGAATCTTGTTCCAGCTTTTCTCCGGGCGTTTCATGGCCTCTTCTTTTACATAATCGATATATTTGTCTACGACTGACATACTACCTCTGTTTCCGCGGCCGAACGGCCGCTTTTAATTATGTACGAAGAATCGCGGAGCGATTCTTCCAGGGAAACCGCCCATGTGGTTTCCCGCGCCTCATTTCTTTGCGGCCGAACGGCCGCTTTTCAAATGTATACAAAATAGATACAGATATAAACCTAAAATAGTAATATATCATATTTTTCAGGAAATGTTAACGCATTTTTTGCGCCATAGAAAAAACAGACCCCCGCGTAAAGCGGGGGCCTGCCGACTATGAGGGGGAGATAGTTTTGTGAGTTGCTGTTCAACTATCCGAGATTTATCTTACTGAGAAAATGTGTTGATTTTGTGTTGAATCTTTGAAAAATTTTTGAAGATGGCTAGTCTTCAAAGAAAATCCGCACCTTCCACTCAATATTCTTTTCCCTGAGCCGATACTTTTCCAGAAGCTCCGGCCCGCAGGAATTGGAGCCGATGCCGCTCTGTTTATAGTCGATGGCCGCATAAATTCCGTCTGAGGGCTCCAGCTCAAAATTGTGAGCCTTCCGGTCCAGCTCCTCCACGCTGTAGACGGATGCCTGAAAACTGAACGGCCATGCGCCTTCTGCGTGAAGCGCTCCAACCTGCGCATCACTGCACAGATAATGGCTACCGTTCTCCTGAGGAAATACATAATCCTCGAAAAGTCCGTCAACAGTGGTTTCAAAGCGGTCCACCCAGCTTGCCCGATGCTTGTCCACATAGCTCTCGTAAGGCCCATAGCCGTAATAGCTCACCCTGCGATTTTCCGCCGGCAGCTTCATGCCCAGTCCGAAACGGGGAAGATAAGGGAAAACCGGGTCAAACTCTCCGTTCAGCTCCAAAAGGATCGCCCCCGTTCCATCCACCTTCCAGAGCGCCGTCAGGTGAAGAAACGGCTGTTTTGAAGGCGCTGCCAGGCTGAACCGGCAGCGGATGGCCACAATGCCGTTCTCCTGGCTGAGAGAAGTTTCATAGACCTTCACCCGGCTCCTGTCATAGCCTGCCGCTCTCCATTTCCGGGAAACGGCAGCATCGTTGTTGGTCGGAGCGCGGAAGGTGAGAAAGCGCATCGGCTCCAGAATCTCTTCCTTTCCGTTCTGTACGATCGAAGAAAAAGTTCCCAGGTGCCGGTCGAAAATCAGGCGTCTCCCCTCTCCGGTCAGCTCGTACGCATCCGCCGTTTCCTTTACCAGCCAGTCCGCGCCGGGCACTGCCTCCAGGCTTCTCTCCTGCGGCTCAAAAAGCGCAATCTGATCAAAGCCCAGCTCCCGTCCACTCTCCACCAGCTCCGTATCCTCCTTTGCCCGGTAGATGAGCTTCAGATAAGTGTTTGGCTGCGGCTGTCCCATCCAGGGCACCGTAAGAAGCGCCTCCGCATGGGGCAAAATGGACGGAATCGGCAGATTTCCCTCTGCCAGCAGCTCTCCCTCTCTCTTAATCTCAAAGGAAACCGTGACCGCATCGGAAAGATCCGTGAAATCCAGCCGGTTCCAGAGGGAAATCTTAAGCGGCCTGATCTCCAGCAGCTTTGCTCTGGCCGGACGGATTCCATTTTTCCACTCATACAGACCGGTATGAGGGCGGCGGTCCGGATAGACCAGGCCATCCATACAGAAATTTCCATCATTCGGAAATTCCCCGTAATCTCCGCCGTAAAAATACTTCGCTCTGCCGTCCTCAGTCTCTCCTTCATATGTGGCGTGGTCACACCACTCCCATACAAACGCTCCGAGGATGCGCTTCTCCGGAAGGATCAGTTCCAGATAATCCTCGATGTCTCCCGGGCCATTTCCCATGGCATGAACGAATTCGCACAGGACAAGAGGCTTTGTATTCGCCGGGCTTTTCAGATATTCCCGCATCACATCCAGAGAAGGATACATCCGGCTGACCATGTCCAGACCGGACTGATCGTTCTCAATACCGGGCGGCGCCCAAACCGCCCCCTCATAATGGACCAGCCTGGTGGGGTCAAAGGCTTTCGTCCATGCGGCTGCGTCCACCAGATTTTTTCCGAACCCGCTCTCATTTCCCAAAGACCAGATCAGCACACAACACTGGTTCCGGTCCCGTATCACGTTCAGCATGATCCGGTCCATCACCGCATCATGAAAGGCCGCATCCTGCATGATTTTTCCGAATTTGCGGTAAATGGGCTCCTCGCCCACCAGATCCATGGTCCCGTGGGTTTCCAGATCCGCCTCCGCAATCAGATAGAAGCCATACACGCTGCAAAGCTCCGGGAACCAGGGTGCATTTGGATAATGACTGGTGCGGACAGCATTGATGTTGCACTGCTTCATCATAAGAAGGTCCCGCATCACATGCTCCCTTGACACCGTATATCCGTCGGTCGGACTGCTGTCATGCCTGTTCACGCCCAGAAGCTTCACCGGTCTGTGGTTCAGAAGCACCACGCCGTCCTTTACCTCTATTACCCGGATTCCCACCCTCTGGCGGATTACCTCTCCTTCTGTCATCAACAGAAGGGTATACAGAACGGGCTTCTCAGCCGTCCAGGTCCGGGGCTCATTGACTGAAAACAGGGTTTCGCCCTCCGCTGCGGCCTCCTTTTCCTCCAGAAGCCTTCCTTCCGGGTCCAGAAGCTGCAGGACGATCCCGGGATTTCCTTTACAGGCAGTTATCTTTACCCCTACCGTACCCTCCTTTTCATCCTCTGAGAGCCCGGTTCTCACCGTATAGTCAAAGATACAGTCCCTGGGCCGCACCAGAAGGGTTACATCCCGGAATATTCCGTTATACCGGTATTTGTCCTGAGCCTCCAGATAGGTGCCGTCCGTCCATTTCAACACCAGAACAGCCAGACGGTTTCTTCCCTCTTTCACATATTCCGTGATGCAAAATTCGCCTGGGCTGTGAGAAACCTGGCTGTAGCCGACCATTTTTCCGTTGATCCACAGATAAAATCCGGCTTCCACACCCTCAAAATACAGGTAACAATCCTGCGCGAGCTCCTCTTTATCCACATAAAAATCCTTGCAGTAGGCTCCACAGGGATTTTCATCCGGCACATAGGGCGGATCATAGGGAATCACATAGGCCCCTCCGGAATAGTGCTTCTGATCATAGCCCTTCGCCTGCCAGCAGGACGGCACCTCCATCGGAACGAAGTCCTCACTCTCAAAATTTTCCTCCACGAAATTCTCAGGTACAGCTCCCGGATTGGGATACCAGGCAAATTTCCAGTCCTGTCCGCTCAGACAGCGGGCCACATTTCTTCCGCTCTCTTTCGCGGTGCTCTCCGGCACATAATAGCATCTGGGCGCTTCCGTGCCCACATGAAGCGTCTCCAGATTTTCATAATAATTAATGAGTTTCATTTTCCCCTCCATCCTGTTATTCCTGATCGATCCCGGTCCCCGAAATCTGCCCCGCCGTATTCCAGCAGAAGGCCTGCGGCCAGGCCACCAGCCACTCATTGATATAGCCCGGCACGCCCTTTTCTCCCCAGCAGCAGTGATAATAGCCTTCATTCTGGGCTCCGGCTGCCCGGAAATGGCCATGTATGGTTTTTCCCTGCGCCGGAGCGATGTTCTGCACCGCATTGGCCCATAGCAGGACGGCCCGCTTCCGCCAGTGCGCGTCCCCTGTGATCTTCCAGAGCCGAACGATCTGCGGGACTACCAGCGCCCCCCAGGGGTCTATATGATGATGCTGGGCCGATACGCTGGTCCCGCCCAGGGTGCGGTAGCCGTACCGGGCAAAATCGCTGTCCTTTCGCGGGATGGTATCATGATGGAACATCCAGGAACAGAAATACCAGCCTGCCATTTTTGCACACTCCAGCCACTCCTGCGTTCCATCCAGCTCATACAGCGCCAGGCTTCCCGCAAGCAGCGGCCCGCTGGATTCCTTGTCGATACAATAGGTATCAAGCGCTCCGGCTGTACACTGAAAAGCGGCAAGATCCCTGTCCCGGTAAAACCGGCAGGCGCGGCGCGCGGCCTCCAGGAAACGGGCATCCCCTTCCGCCAGGTACAGCTCCACAAGCCCCGGAATCAGATAAGCTCCGATCGTTCCTTCCGGATCCGCGCATTCCCCTGTCTTTACATTCCAGGCCTTTCCGAAACCGGACTGCTCCGACCAGTGCGCCATGAAAAATTCCGCCACGCCCTTCGCAGCCTTCAGCCAGTCCGGTTTTTCCAAACCTGCCATGCGCGCGGCTTCCCACGCCTTCGTCAGTTCCAGGACGGCATAGCCCAAGTTACAGGTATCCTCCACATCGCTTTCCCCGCTTAACATCCAGTGATAATGGGTATGGATCAGGCCGGTTCCTTCCACCGCCTCATGGCTCCAGGCGTCCAGATTGCTGACGGCTATATCGATCAGTTCCTGATCCCCCTTCTTCAGGCCGCGCTCCAGGAACAATCTGGAATACATACCGTTCTGTCCGCACCAGCCGAATTCATGCCCCTCTCTGTTCTCAAAGCGGCCCTCTTCATCCGGAAGCTGTCCGATGCTGAACATTTTTCTCCCATTCGTCTCCACCACGAGCCTCTTCGCGAATTCACAGGCCAGCTCCGCTGTCTCCTCCGCCGTATAGGCGGACGCAAAAGGACTCCCCAGAAGCTCCAGAGCGGCATCCTCCGCCGCGGCTGTTCCGAAATTGGGAAATACCGGCTTTCCCGACAACAGGAAGCATTCCGTCTTCACCGTTCCCTTCGGCTCTATCGTCACAAACTCTTCATGCGCCGGAGCGTATCCATCCCGGGTACAGTAGGTCTTCGGCCGTTCGATACAGGGATAGAGAAGCCGGTGGACCATGCTCCCATCCTCCTGCGGGATCATGGAGCAGGATGCCTGGAGCGACAGCGGGCTTTCATCCGACGCCATCAGCGCAAAATATTCCTCCGCATTCTCGCTGACGGTACAGGCAGGGATCGTTGTCCTTCGATAATCGAACACCCACGGCTCCCCGCCGCAGAGAAGCCCCTTCGGCTCCTTTCCCCTTCCCCAGTGATTCCCGTTCAGGGAAACGCCCGGGATCACATAATGGGAAAAAGCAAAATCCGTTCGAATCCGGATCTCCATCTGACAGGAAAGCGCCGCGTCTGTCCGGTTCTTCCATTCACAGACCAGCCGCTTTCTACCCTCCCCGATGGATTCTTCCTGAAGAAGCACCCGCAGCCAGTCGTTTTCATAAATGGCGGTATCCCCCTCCCGCCCCGCCGCAGGCAGCTCCATATCCATTCCCCCAACACGGCAGAACAGTTCCATTTTCTTTTCGCTCATCCTCTCCTCCTTTTCCGGGCATCTGTTCCCGCTCTGTCAGACATAACCTGCTGTCCGTTCATAGTCCTCTTCTTCATGCCTTAATATTGTATCATGCCTGGAATCAAATTGGAACGAAAACATAACCGGCCGTCCTCATTGACCGTCCTCATCCCTTGATCGATCCGATCATCATACCCTGCGTAAAGTTCTTCTGCGCGAAGGGATACATGATGATCATCGGAACCGACGCGATCAGCATGGCCGCCAGCTCCAACGCGGCTACCTGCCTCACAGCTTCCTGAACGACGAGATGAGCCTGCTTCTCTCCCTTGTCATCCTGATGGGTTTTATTTTCCTGGGGCTTCTGTTCCTTCTGATCTCAACGCTCCGCAGGAAGATCCTCCGCCCCATCGCAAAGCTGAGCGTCTTCATGTCCAGGGTGCCGGATGACGAAAAGCCCGTCCGTTTTCAGTCACAGGAAAACAACGAGCTTGGATATATGATCCATATGATGAACCGGATGCTTGACGAACTGGATCAGAAAAATGAACAGCTCCGCAGTTCCGAGGCCAAAATGTACGCCATGGAAATTTCCCGCAGGGACATGGAGATCCTGGCGTACCGCAACCAGATCAACCCACATTTTCTCTATAATACGTTGGACTGCATCTTCAGCATCGCCATGTACCACGATGCGGATGACGTCGCGAAGATCAGCGAATCCCTGTCCATCATGTTCCGCTATGCCGTCAAAGGCGAGCCTTTTGCCCTTGTGGCGCAGGAAATCACCTACGTAAAGGAATACGCCGCTATCATCGGCTATCGCTTCATGAACCGGATCTCCATCCAGGTGGACGCTTCGCCGGAAACCCTTCGCCTGCGGACGATCAAGCTACTCATTCAGCCGCTGGTGGAAAATGCCGTCTTCCATGGTCTGGAACGGCAGGTTGGACCGGGCACCGTTTCTGTCAGGATCAGCCTGGATGAAAACCGGGATCTGGCGATCTCTGTCTCAGACGACGGCATCGGGATCCCGGAGGAAGCCCTTGCCGCGCTTCGGGAAAGCATCCGAAAAGCCCAGTCGGAAGACCTCACCGCCCCGTCCTCGGGAAAAAGCATCGGGCTGTTTAAAAAGCAGGAAGGCTGTACGCCAAATGCCTACCGGAAAAATATCCGATATTTCCTCATCTGCTCAAAAAGCACCTGTTCCGCTCTGCGACAGATTTTTTCGTCATACAGTTCTCCGGCAAATTCCAGTTCCCGGGATATCTCTTTTTTAGAAAACGTATCTTTAGGTACATCACCACCTGCTGAAATATTACATATTTCATTCAGTGTTTTATATGCAACTCCATCCGGGCAAAGCTCCTGAATCAACTCATCCAGTCTACTCATGCTGTTCACCTGCCTCCAACATCTTCTTGACCGCCTTGTCAAAATCAGATGTGATTTTTTGTGTCTTATTAAATTCTGCATATTCAGCGATGGCTTTCTCTTTTGCCGTTTTACTGGAGATTTTCCCTTTATCACGCAGAATATCATATCTGCGGAATGCCAGAAACTCGTTCACGCTGGCGGCAAATTCCTCCATGGTAAAGGTGTTTTCCCGCTCGATCAGATCTTCGATATAGTCAAAATATCCCGTCACAGCCCGTTCCAACTGCCGAATCTGCTTTTCTTCCAGATAATTTTTCGCAACCACTACATCTGATTTTAAAATACGACCGTCCGGTGCATTTTTCCATGTAGTAAGTCCCATGTTTTCTTTGGTTCTGTCTGCTTTGGTATAAACGATTTCTGCCGCAGTCTGCCCCACAATGGCGTAGTGGAATTTGTTCTGTACCATTGCGTAAAAATCATGGGTAATCTGTGCATCTTTGTCATAGTCGATACTGCATTCCGCAAAAATATCCGTAATCTGCTGCCAGATACGGCGTTCGCTTGCACGGATAGAACGAACTCTTTCCAGCAATTCACGGAAGTAGTCCTTGCCAAATGCCGTTTTCCCCTGCTTCAAACGTTCATCGTCCATCGCAAAGCCTTTGAGCATATACTCTTTCAGAACGCTTGTTGCCCATATTCTAAACTGAGTTGCCCTGCGGGAATTCACACGATAACCAACAGAAATAATCACATCCAGATTATAGAAGGCAACCGGCTGCTTTACCCCATCAACGCGCACTTTTTGCGTGTTGTTCTCTCTGTTCAATTCTCCCTCATCAAACACATTGTTGATATGTTTTCTGATGGTAGATTCGCTTTTATCAAACAGGATAGCCATCTGATTGGCGGTTATCCAAATGGTTTCGTCCTGAATAAATGCACTGACCGAAACATCTTCTTCGGCAGACTTGTAAATCAAAAACGGAAAATCGCGACTCATACACCCACCTCGATTTCTGCAATGATCTTCGCAATTTTCTCACGAAGAATCTGCTCACGAGCCTGTTCTGCATCCTCGTCCGACAGCAGAGCATAATCAAATCCATCGTTTCCGGCTTCAATCTCGCCCTCGTTAATATAGTTGGTCAGGTTTTCAGAGATATAGCGATAGAACATCATGCCCAACACATAAGACTTGAAATCCCATCCATCAACGCTCCCACGCAGTTCGTCCGCAATCGCCCATATCGCACGGTGCAGTTCATCACGCTCCTGCTCTTTTTTTACATCAGCCATTTTCGTTCTCCTTATCAACTGGTATAAATTCCAGAATATCATCCACTTTACAGTCCAGAGCGAAACAAATCTTTTCGATACTGTCCAATGACACATACTGGTCACGCCTTAATCGTGTCAGAATGTTAGGGCTGAACCCTGCCTTTTCGGTCAGTTCAGAAGTCTGGATGCCCCGATCTATCAGCAAGTGAAAAAGTTTTTTATAGGTTACAGCCATATAATCCTCCTTGCCATGATAATCTCTATTTGATAGTGTATCACGAAAGCGTGAATATTTCAATCTTGTGGGAATGGATGGGCTTGAAATTCTTCTCCTGGGGCGACCTGTACTTCTCCAAAGATTCGGTCTTCTACCCCCGATGGTGGGCTCAAATCCACGTTGCTGCAAATGTGGGGTCACTTCATATTATCTAAAAACAGCCCCGGCCATCCACATTCTGAAGCCGGGGCTGTTCTTACCAGGTACCCTTTTTTCCTTTTTCGTTTATGTATTACATTCCCATCTTCTGTGCGAAATCCGCCATCGCCTCCGAAATCTTAATCTGCTGCGGGCAGACCGCTTCGCAGCTTCTGCAGCCGATGCAGGCGCTGGGCAGCTTTTCCTGCGGATATGCCGAAAGGGCCATCGGCGCGATGAAGCCTCCTTCCGTGAAGCAGTGTTCGTTGTACAGGGCAAGGAGCTCCGGGATGGGCAGGCCCTGCGGGCAGTGGCTGGTGCAGTAATGGCAGGCCGTGCAGGGAAGCACGATTTTCTTCACCATCCCGTCCGCGATCTGAAGGAGGGTATCCATTTCCTTTTCCGTCAACGGCTTATCCTCCGCGAAGGTATGGATATTGTCCTGCATCTGCTGCAGATTGGACATGCCGGAAAGCACCATGGTCACGCCGGGAACGGACTGCAGAAAGCGGAAGGCCCATGCGGGGATGTTCTCTTCCGGACGAAGCGCCTTTAACGCCTTTTCATCCTCCGCCGACAGCTTCGCAAGCTTTCCGCCGCGCAGAGGCTCCATCACCCATACCGGGATATTCCACTCTTTGAGAAGCTCCACCTTCTCCTTCGCACCCTGGAAGGTCCAGTCCAGGAAATTCAGCTGGATCTGGCAGAATTCCATATCCTTGCCATAGGCGTCGAGGAAACGCTTCATCACGTCCAGATTTCCATGGGCGGAAAAGCCCAGATGCCGGATCCTTCCGGCCGCTTTCTGCTTCATCAGATATTCGTAAATCCCGTATTTTTTATCCAGATAGGCGTCTATATTCATCTCGCAGACGTTGTGGAACAGGTAAAAATCAAAGTATTCCACCCCGCATTTTTCCAGCTGCTTTTCAAAGATTTCCTCCACCTTGTCCATGTTGGAAAGGTCATAGCCCGGAAACTTGGTCGCAAGGTAATAGCTCTCCCTCGGATAGCGGCTCAGCGCCTTTCCCATTACGGTTTCAGAATGGCCGTCGTGGTAGCCCCAGGCCGTATCGTAATAATTCACGCCCTGTTCCATGGCGTAATCCACCATGGCCTGTGTTTTCGTCTCATCGATTCTGGAATCGTCCCCATCAATGACAGGAAGGCGCATGGCGCCCATGCCAAGGCCGGAAAGCTTTATCTCCTGAAAATTTCTGTAAATCATTGTCTCTCCTTTCCGCACGAACTGCCGGTCCGTGCGCCGCTCTGTTTTTCCATCCTGTTCCTGATTATAAGTATAGCTCTTATGGATATTTTTTATCAAGTAGCTGTTTTTTATGGGATTGCATAGAAAAAAGCTATGGAAAAGCAGGCTGAAGGAGATCGAAACAAACCCGAAACAAATTTCAGAAACAGTTAATAAAATTTATGACTTTTTGAGAAACAGGACATATTCCTGTCACATTTTTCCTGTATGATGATCTTAGATAGATGAACAACACCTATCTCCCCCCTCATAAAAAATAAGATACGAAGAAGCGCTTCTCCCGTAAAATCCGGATTCCGGACAGTCGGGGAAGCGCTTCTTCGTATTCTGCGCTGTTATGCATTTTCTTACAGGGGCAGCTGCAGCCTTTCCACCTCAACCTCTTCATACAGTCTTGCGGCAAGCTCCTTCGGAACGCTTCCGCTTTCCAGAGAAGAGGCGCTCGCAGCGGACAGGGCCACCGCGCGCCGCAGCATCTCCTCCTCACCCAGCCCGGCGGTCCGTGACATCACCATGGATGCGACCACACAGTCGCCGCAGCCTACGGTATTCAGCGTTTTCACACGAGGCGGCTTCGCATAAAAGAGGCCTTCTTCTCCGGCCATCAGAAGCCCTTTGCTTCCCAGAGAAACCGCCGCCATATGGACGCCGTTTCTGCGCAGAAACGCCGCGGCCTCCAAAAGTCCGTCCCTGCCGTTCAGCTTATGTCCGATCACATATTCCATCTCCCTGCGGTTCGGCTTGATCGCCGTGGGGGCCGCCTCAATTCCCTTTCGCAGAAGCTCCCCGCTGGTATCCAGAATCGTTTCCTTTCCCTGCGCCTGTGCGCGGCGGATCAGCTCCGCGTAAATGTCTTCCGGGACGCCCTGCGGCACGCTTCCTGACAGCACTACAATGCTGCTGCCCGGCAGCAGGCGGTCAAAACGCTCCAGGAATTCCTCCATTTCCGCTTCCGCAATCTGCGGCCCCGGCTCCAGAATTTCCGTCACATAGCCGTTGTCCGCAACCACATTCATGCTGCTCCTGGTTTCCTGACCGATTTTGATAAATTCGCATTTCATCCCGGCACGGCGCAGCTCGCTTTCGATCCACCGTCCCGGAAAGCCTCCCAGGAATCCCGTCGCAGTCACCTCACAGTCATACTGCCTCAGGATTTTGCTCACGTTGATTCCCTTTCCGCCCGCTATGTTGGTGACGGAACGCATCCGGTTCACCCTTCCGCAAAAAAGCTCTTCCGTGCGGTAGGTCTTGTCCACCGCCGGATTCAATGTCACTGTCAATATCATATGTGCCTCTGTTTCTGCCGCAGGCGGATGCGTTTTCTTCCCCTGCCGGCCCTTCTTTTTATCGTTGAAACAGTATGTCTCATTCCCTTTTTCATCTATATATTATAGGATAACGGGTGCCATCCTGCAAGCGCTTACTGGTACTGTTTCATCACCAGCTGCAGCCGGGAATCCCCTTTCCAGGTATTCACGGAAGGGTAATAGGTTACGGACAGACGGATTTGAGACGTTTCCCCGCCACCGGTCATGGAAAATCCCATTCCATACAGCCTTCGCACCGCTTCGCTTCCAAATTTTTCCTCCATATAGGCGTCCATGGGGGCGGGATCGCCAAAGGCCATCATCTCCCAGCGCTGCCCCGCGTCATCCAGAACCGTAAAACGCACCGCGTTTCCATTTTTCCCCAGCACGCGGGCAGAGAGGAACAGAAGGTCCTTCTGCGCAAACAGCGGCCTGGGATTGCCGTTTCCAAAGGGCTCCAGCCGGTCCAGCTCGTCCACCAGAGAACGGGTGATGTAGGAAACCGGCATGGGCACGTCGATATGGACCCGTTCCTCCAGATCCTGGGGCGTGAGGGTACAGACCTCATTGATTCGCCTGCGGAACGTCTCCACGTCGCCGCTTTTGATGGATAGCCCGGCCGCCATCTTATGGCCGCCGTATCTGGTGAAAATCTCCCGGATCTTCGTCATTTCCTCAAACATGTGGTAGGTTTCGATGGAGCGTCCGCTCCCCTTCACCCCGTCCTCGGCGCGGGTCAGGACAAAAACGGGCTTATAATATTTTTCCCGCACCCGTCCCGCAATGATGCCGGCGAGGCTTTCATGGCAGTCCGGCAGAAAAATGACCAGTACCCGGTCCTCTCCCAGCGCTTCCTCCTCCACCTGGGCGACGGCCTGCTTCACGAAATGTTCCGTCATTTCCTTCCGGCTGTCGTTGAGAGCCTTTAACTCGGACGCAGTCCGCACCGCCTCCGCCCGGTCCTTCTCCTCCAGAAGCTTTAACGCCCGCACCGCCGTATCCAGCCGGCCCGTAGCGTTAATACAGGGGCCAAGCACAAACCCGATGGTATAGGCGGTCAGCTTTTCCGGTTCAATGCTGTTCACCTCCATCAGCGCGCGCAGGCCCTCGTTTTCCGTATGCTTCATATGAGAAAGACCGTAACGGACGATGATCCGGTTTTCATCCAGAAGCTCCATCACATCGCAGACCGTGGCAAAGGCCGCCAGCTCCAGAAGGCCGTCCAGGAATCTTTTTTTCGATTCCAGAAGTCCAAGCTTCCCATACAGGCACAGAATCAGCTTATAGGCGACCACCGCTCCGCAAATCCCCTGGAAGGGACAGGTATCCCCCTCCTGCTTCGGATCCACCACCACATCGGCCGGAGGAAGGCGCCAGATCCGCTCCCCGTCCCGCTCCTCATAGGGAACCTCATGATGATCCGTCACGATGACGGTCATGCCCTTTTCCTTCGCAAGAGCGATTTCCGCCCCCGCTGCGATCCCGTTGTCGCAGGTGAGGATCGTATCGATTCCCGCCTCATAAGCGTCCAGAACCAGATGCTCATTCAGCCCGTAGCCGTCCTTCATCCGGTCCGGAATCGCCGTGTCCGCATCCGCTCCCGCTTCCTTCAGTCCCTGATGCAGGATGCAGGAAGCGCAGACTCCATCCGCGTCATAATCGCCGATCACGCGGATCTTTTTCCCTTCCCGGACTTTTGCAGTCAAAAGCGCTGCCGCCTCTTCCATGCCAAGAAGCGCTTCCGGTGGATACATATCATCCACCGTTCCATACAGAAATTTCCGGAATTCCTCGTCCCGCGTAAGCCCCCGGTTTCTCAGGATTCTCGCCGTCACCGGGCTGATGCCGAACTCCTTCGCTATTTTATTAAAATCCGCCTTCTTGGCGGCAACAAACCATTTTGCCATATTTACCTCCATGCCGAAGCGGTACGCTGAGGCCAGCATCCAACTAAAAAAGGCGTCCCGCCGGACGGCTTTTCGCCTCCGGCAGAACGCCTCCGCTTTGCGTTTCTTTTTTCCGAAAACAGCTTTCGTCCCGGCCTGTCGTCAGGCCTTCGCCTTTTTGGTGATTTTGGCCGTTTCCTGTCCTTTTCCCTTACCACCGATCTTTCTCAGCACCAGCCAGAGCGCTCCGGTGATGCACACAGAGGAATAGGTTCCGCAGGCAATACCGATCATCAGAGGCAGTGCGAATTCCCGGATGGAACTCACCCCTACCGCATACAGCACGGCAACCATGATGAAAGTGGTCAGAGAGGTGAAAATACTTCTGGAAAGCGTCTGCGTGATACTCCGGTTCACCAGTTCCGGCAGGTTGTCTGTTCCTTCCGCCCGCATGTTTTCACGGATACGGTCGAAGATAACGATTGTGGCATTGATGGAATAACCCACGATCGTCAGGATGCAGGCGATGAAGGTACTTCCCACGGAAACGCGGGCCACCGCATAAAAAGCGAGCACCACCAGCACATCATGAATCAGCGCCGTCACCGCACTGGCACCGAAACGCACATCCTTGAACCGGAACCAGACATAAAGCAGCATGAAGAAGGCAGACACGATCACAGCGATCAGAGCTTCCTGTCTGGTCTCTCCGCTGATGGTAGAACTGATGGATTCCGCCGTCGTCGTCGCGGCGTCCACATCAAAGTTATCCGACAGCATCTGGTTCATCTCTTCTCTTTCATCCGCGCTCAGAGTTCTGGTCTTAAAGATGACCTGCGCGGTTCCCTGCACCTTCTGGGTCTGCACATTGCCATCCCCGGTAATCTCCTCGATGAGCGGAACCACCTGTGTATCCAGCTCCTCAATGCTCATATCCTCATTAAAGGTCACATTTGTTGAGGTGCCTCCTACAAACTCCAGACTATAATTGAGCGCCTGGCCCGTGCGTGCCTGAAACACTCCCATGGAGATGAATCCAACAAGGATCACAGCGATGGAAACCGTAAAAAAAACTGCCTTTTTGGAGACAAAATTGACGGTTTTCCTTTCCTTCGCCCTTCCGTAGAACTTCTCGTCCCGAATGCCCAGGGCATAGAACGCGTTCATCAGGCTTCTGGTCACAAACAGCGCCGTGAACATGGATACCACAATACCAAGCGCCAGCGTCTGCGCGAAGCCGCGCACTGTTCCGGATCCAAGGAAGCCCAGAACCGCCGCTGCGATCAGCGTGGTAACATTGCCGTCAATAATGGCCGAAAGCGCCTTCTGGAAGCCGATCTTCATGGCGGCTTTCACCGTTTTTCCCGTCGCGATCTCCTCCCGGATCCGGGCGAAAATGATCACATTTGCATCCACCGCCATACCGATGGAAAGGATAATTCCCGCAACGCCGGGCAGCGTCAGCGTGATGTCAAAGCCGTACAGCAGCAGAACGGTGAGCTCCACGTACAGGCACAGAGCCAGCGCGCTGGCAAGGCCGGGAATCCAGTATACCGCAATCATGAAAATCATGACGATCGCCATGCCGATGGCTCCCGCCAGCAGACTTCTCTCAATGGCTTCGCTTCCCAGCTGGGCGCCTACCACATTGGAACGCAGCTCCTCCAGCTCCAGACTCAGTCCGCCGATACGGATGGTGGACGCCAGATTCTGCGCCTCTTCAAAGGAGGCCATTCCCGTAATTACAGCCTGGCCGTCCGTAATCGGATCATTCACCGCGGGAGAGCTGACCACCTCTCCATCGTAAATGATGTAAATGATATCATGGGTCGGCGCCGCCGCTTCCGTGGCATCTGCAAATTTCTGCGTTCCCTCTTCCGTCATGGTGAGCTGCACCACAGGCGTCTGATTGCCCAGGCTGTCGGTCTGATAGCCCGCCTGCGCATCCGCAATATCCGTTCCGTCCAGCACTGTATTCCCTGAAGAATCCTGGAAGGTCAGAGAGCCGGGTCTTCCCAGTTCCTCCAGCACCGCGTTCGCATCTGACACGCCGGGGATCTCAATGTTAATCCGGTCCGTTCCCTCCTGATACACCTGCGCCTCGGTGGAATAGGCCTCCACACGCTGCTGCAGCTTGTAAATGGTATCGCTCATATCCGCACTGTCCGGCTCCTCGTCACCCACCACCTGATAGGTGATGCTCACGCCGCCTGCCAGATCAAGTCCCTGCTTGATGCTGGCCGCAGAACCGGAACGGTCGCTCCCTACGCCGAAAATGGCCACATAGCCCAGTCCGACGAGCAGGATGAAAAACACGACAAGCGTAATTATGCCTTTTTTCCTGTTCATCTTTTTTCTCCTTTAATTCTCTTCGGCAAGAGCCGCCTTCATCATGATCGCGCATTCAACGCGCTTTCTTTGAAGCTCACAGCCGATTTCATAGCAGCCGTTGATATCGCCGGAGAAATTCCAGGCGTTCGCCGCACAGCCGCCGCTACAGTAGAACTTCGCAAAGCAGTCCTTACACTTTTCTTTTGTATAGACATTGCAGCTCTTAAACCTGTCCCGGATATCCTCTCTGGTAATTCCCTCGTCCACGTTGCCCATGAGGAATTCCTCCTGGCCCACAAACTGATGGCAGGGATACAGGTCGCCCCAGGGCGTTACCGCCAGATATTCCGTTCCTGAGCCACAGCCGGACAGACGCTTCGCCACGCAGGGGCCGCCGCTTAAATCGATCATGTAATGGAAGAAGTTAACGCCTCTTCCCTCTTTCTGACGCTTGATCAGCTCCACTGCCAGTCTGTCATATTCCTCCAGGATCGCCGGAACGTCCTCTTCGCGGATCGCATAATCCTCCTTCGGATCTGCCACCACGGGCTCCACGGAAAGCTGCTCAAATCCCAGATCCGCCAGATGCTTCACATCCTCTGCAAAGTCCAGATTGTTATGGGTGAATGTGCCGCGGGCATAATAGTTGAACTGCCCTCTGCTGTCGGCGAGCTTCTGGAACTTGGGAACGATCTCATCATAGCTCCCCTGTCCGCCCCGGTGCGGGCGCATCCGGTCGTTCACTTCCTTACGTCCGTCGATGCTGAGTACCACATTGGCCATTTCCTTATTCAGAAACTCCTGGATCTCATCATTCAAAAGAACGCCGTTGGTGGTCAGGGTAAAACGGAACTTCTTGTGATGCGGCTCCTCCAGGCTTCTGCCGTAGGCCACGAGATCCTTCACCACCTGCCAGTTCATCAGCGGTTCCCCACCGAAGAAATCCACTTCCAGATTCACCCGGTTTCCGGAAGAAGCCACCAGGAAATCCAGCGCCTTCTTTCCCACCTCGAAGCTCATGATTGCCCGTCTGCCGTGGTATTCCCCTTCTTCCGCAAAGCAGTAGCGGCAGGCCAGGTTACAGTCATGTGCCACATGCAGGCACAGCGCCTTCACCACCGTCTGGCGGTTCTTGAAGTCGCCAATATACTTCTCATATATATCTTCCGTAAAAAGCTGTCCCGCTTCCGCAAGCTCCAGAATCTCATCAACCGCCTCGGAAAGCTCCTGCTTCTCAAAATGATATCCGCCCTTCAGCACGGCATCCAGGATGCTCTGTCTGTCCCGGTTCCCCTGCGCAAAAAGCTGCTCCACCGCCGGCAGAACCTCATAAACACAATCGTCCACAACATGCACGCTTCCGCTGTTGACATCCATCACGATGTTGTAGCCGTTGTTTCTATACTGATGTATCACTGAAATCTTTCCTTTCTCCACAATTTCCCTTGGACGTATAATAAGCAGCGACTGTTCATCGCTGCTTATAAGAACCGTCTTCGGTTGTCCGTTTCAGGCTGCTTATTTCATCTTCTCACAGCTCTGATTTCCTACCGTACAGGACGTCTTGCATGCAGACTGGCAGGATGTCTGGCACTCTCCGCATCCGCCCTTCTTCATGGATTCCTTCAGGTCTCTCGTGCTCAGTGTCTTGATGTGCTTCATACGATCGCCTCCTTACTACGCCATTATCTTCGTAAGTATAGCATACATTTTTCTCTCAGAAAAGTGTTTTTGCTAAAAAAATCGACTTTTAAAATCGACTTTTACAGTTCACTCGTCCTTCAGCTCAGCATTCCTCCCAGCATCCCCCCGGCCGCACAGATCGTCAACGTGGAGAAAAAGTGGGTATCCAGCCCCTTCAGACTGTGATTCACGGCCAGGGACACCAGAACCATCACACCGAAATAGGCCAATCCAACCGCAAGTCCCCACAGAAACTTCCTGCTCTTCATTCTTTTTCCCGCCAGAAATCCTGCCAGAAACACAGCCGCTACATAAATGATGATAATGGCAATGGATACGATCTGCTCGGACAGGCGCAGTTTATACAGAAGCAGCGCGAGAAGCATCAGGCACGCGCCGGTCAGCAGGTAAGAAAGCAGCAGACATTTCAGCAGGAAAAGAAAATCCGCATTCCCTATTCCTTTTCTGTTCATCCTCTCCAATCCTTCCACTCTCCTTTGGAAAATCTATGTCATTTTCTCTTTGAAACATATATATTCCCAAAGGCCTCCCGACTTGCCTTTCTTTCATCATTATTTTTCGGTAACGAAGACCTGTATATTTCCATATATTATTATGAAAGAAAGCCTCTCTCACAGGTGGGATCCTTATGGCCAACTATGTCTATACCATCTTTCTTGACGCCGGGCACGGCGGTTCCGACCCCGGCGCCGTATACAAAGGCAGGCAGGAAAAGGATGATACACTCGCCCTCGCCCTTGCCGTCGGCGAAATTCTGGAAAGCTATGGCTTCCGCGTCATTTATTCCCGGACAGAGGATGTCTACGAATCTCCCTACCAGAAGGCCGCGAAAGCCAATGCCTCCGGAGCAGATATCTTCATTTCCATCCACCGCAATTCCAGCCCATACCCCAATCAATACAGCGGCGTGGAAAGCCTGGTCTACAACGAATGGCTTCCCGCAGGCACCATAGCGACAAACATTAACCGTCAGCTGGAGGAAATCGGCTACAAAAATCTGGGTGTCAATGCCCGCCCCAACCTTGTCGTTCTGCGCCGAAGTGAAATGCCTGCCGTTCTGGTCGAAGTCGGCTTTATCAATAACGATCAGGACAACGCCCTTCTGGACTCGCAGTTTGATGCCACGGCAAGGGCCATTGCCGATGGCATTGCCGGCACGCTCTGGACCTGGTAGGCGGCATATACCGGCCGGTCTCTCCGGCCGGTACTGCCCTGTCCATGCTGATTTGCCATAGTCTACTGCGTTTCAGCCGCTTCTGTTTCCGATATGGCCTGTACTTCCAGTATGGCCTGTGTCTCCGGAACGGTTGCTTCTCCGGTTTCCGGCCGACTTCCTTCTTCCTGCTCTGATTCCGTCTGCAGTTCTTTCTCGCTCTCCGTCTCATTTTCGACTGCCGATTCTGTTTCCTTCATCTCAGTTTCTGGTTCCGCTTCCGGCTCCGATTCCGTTCCCGGCTCCATCTCTGATTCTGGTTCCGGTTTCGTCTCTGATTCCGTTCCCGGCTCCGTCTCTGACTCTGATTCCGGCTCCGATTCTGTTTCCGGCTTCGTCCCGGCTGCTGATTCTTCTGTCTTTATTTCTTCTGTACCCGTTTCTGACTCTTCCGGTTCCGGCCCTGCTGTCTCCGGCTCTTCATCTTTCGTTTCTTCTGTTTTCGTTTCTTCTGTTTTCGTTTTTTCTTCTTCTGATTCTTCCGTTTCAGGCACTTCTTCAGTCACTTCTGTTTCGGACATTTCTGTCTCCGGCACTTCCGCCTCCGGCTGCTTCTCTTCCGTTATGCTTTCCTTCAGCCGGGCGTCCAGAAGCTTCCTCACCTCTTCCAGGGCGAGGCCGTTTTCTTCAGCCTTTCTCTGATAGGTCCTTGCGGCTTCAGATACTGCATTCGCATCATATATAATATGAGCGCCGATAATCTGTCCCTCCTGCAGTCCGCAGGTGGCTTTATAGCCTTCAAAAGTACCTTCACTTTTTCCGCACACAACAACTAAATGTGTTCCTGTACTGTCGCTGTTTACATGATGTTCCCCGTCATTTGCATGCCAACGGCTGCGTTCCTGTTCCTGGCCGTTTGTGCAGACACTGTGTTTGACCATGTAGGTACATTTTACCTGATCGTCATTCGTATCTACAACATCCCTGCATCCGGATTCCCAATATTCACAGGTTTTATAACAGCTTCCGGTATGCTGATGATAGGATAACTGAGTATAGCACCCACCGCCGCTTTCCGGGCTTCCGCTATGGTGATGATATTCATATGTAATGGTTCCGGGTATTCTGTCCACACCGATAACCGTTTCCTGCCTGATCTTCATAATGCCGTCATAGATTTCCTGAAAGGTTGCATCCTCGTCGATTACGACATTCTTTGTGAGCAATGCGGATGCAAGAAGCTTTTTGCCATTACTCACACGCTGAAAAACCGATTGCACGTCGCCGCGCACAGCGGAAAACTGGGAATTGGTATTTTCCTCCATCCGAGCCAGCTTATCCAGCACAGCCGCCTGATTGCTGCTCATCCCGGATGTAATACTGGTCACATTATTCGTAATGCTGGATTCCATGCTCTCCATCTGGGAAAGCACTTCGGAATTACCCTCCGTAATCGTCTGGCTGATGGACGCGTTCATGGATTCGAGCTGCTGCCTGAGACTGTCAGACTGAGATTGCAGCGAGTCCAGAAGATCCTGAAAGTTTTCCGTATTCTGTTCGCTGAATGAAGAATCTATCCGTCCAAGAGCCTCCAGAAGAGCCGCCTGATTGGCATCCGTTCCGGACTGCAGCGCATCAATCAGAGATTTGATATCTCCATGCGCCAGATCCATACCTGTGCCAATGTTCCCAAGATTTGTCGTAATATCGGTAAATCTCGCAATGATCTCATCCATATCCTCCGCATCCGCGTTGGACATATCCGACAGGATCTTTTGAATATCATTTTGGCTGGACGAGATGTCCATATGAATATCGCCCAAATTCGTCACAAGCTCAGCGACCTTCATATCCAGCCCGTCCTGCATTTCGGACAGTACCGTTGTCAGGCTGTCTCTCGCCTGCTCGACGGCATTCATCAGAGTCTCGTTCTGACTTCCCTGCTCCTTCTGCATTCCGGACAACTGGCTGCTCAGCCCATCATTCACCTCCAGAAGCTCCGCAGACAATTCCGACAGCTTCTGCGTTAACAGCGTATGACGTTCCACATCTGCAGCTTCCATATCAGACAGAGTTTTGCTGATGCTTGACCGCGCATTCTCAATCGCATGGGAAATGGAATCGTGCTGCGCGTTATTTTCCGCCTGCATTCCGGTCAGTGCCATATTCAGCTCCACATAGACATCCTGCAGTTGTTCCGCCAGCTCCTCCTGTCTCTCCAGAATCTCATTCTGATGGCTGCTGTTTTCCTCAGCCAGACGGCTGAGCATATCCGTAAGCGCATCCTGTGCGGCATGGACAGATGCAGTGAGAGATTCATACTGCTCCTGCCCTTTAGCGCCAAGGGAATCCAACGCAGCGGAAAGTCCGTCATAAACATTCTGCAGATTTTCTCCCATCATCTGAAATCTTTCTTCGTTGTTCTGCTCTGCCTCGCTCAAAGCGGCGCTGATCTGCTCGTACACGGTTTCCAGCCTGTGCGTCAGCTCTGCGTTCTGCGCTGAGCTTTCCGTACGCATCTCCTCCAGCACGGTTTTCAGGCTGTCCTGCATGAAACTGAGTTCTTCCGTTAACGATGCATATCGCGCGGCGCTGTTTTCCTCCATCCGCCAAAACTGTTCCAGGCTGGTGCTTTCCAGCTCCTCAAGCAGTGTGGTTATGGTTGTTCTGGATTCCTGCAGATCCTTTATGATGCTGGCGGTATTTTCGTCATTGTCCGCCAGAAGATCATTCAGCACCTGATCAACACTGTCTCCTACCTCTTCCACCTCCGTAATAACGGACGCCGTCATGCTGCTGACGCTGCTCTGTATGCTTTCATACCTTTCCCGGCTGTCCAGACCGGCGTTTGCAAGGTCAACCAGAATTTCATTCTGGGTATTGGCGATGCTCTCATATATCGTGCCAAGCAGCGCACTGACATTGGAAAGCCCTGTATTGCTGCTCCCGTCCGCTTCCATAAAGCCGCGCTCCAAAGAGGCGATATTCTCCTGCAGCCCCGTTACGGTTTCGGCAAGACTGTCCAGATATTCCTGAAGCCCTTCTCCGTCCCCATTTTTATTTACTGTCAGATTCTCCAGCTCGGTTCTGTTATTCGTGACAGCCTCATCCAAACGGGTCAGATACTCAGAGATGCTCTCCAGGTCTGTGCGCATTTCTTCCAGAAAAGTGTCGGAAAGCTCTGTCACCGTCTGTCCGACCCCTGAAGGCTTGCCATATACGGACTCATAATTCTGCAGGTACACATTGACCAGCCATTCTGCCAGTTCCGCTGCCTGTTCCTCTGTCAACCCCCAGTCAAGACCGAGCAGGTATTCCTGCAGTCTTTCAATCATTTCCTGATGGTCCGCGCCTGTGCTGACCAGCTCATCCAGGAATTCCGCAGCAGCCTCCGCCACCGTCTCCAGTTCCCTCTTCTCGCCGGGCAGATAGGAAAATCCGGAGTTTTCCATCTGTTCCGCCAGCAGGGAAGCCATTCCGCCCGTTCTACGCCCGACATTCTGCTTTACTGCGGCCACACACAGTATTACGGCGACCAGAAGAAGGAGCGCAGCGATTCCCGCAAGGATCTTTTTATCCTTTACGATCTTTATCGTGTCTTCTTTTTTCATATTGAATTACCATCCTTTTTTGATTTTTTACAGTTTCTTAAAGCAGCACTTTTTCCGCCGGACCCCTCCTTTCAAAAAGAACACTTTATTTCAACCCTTCCTTACGGAACGGCTCCCCAGCCTGCCTTGATTTTTCGGATTCGGATCTTCCGCCCCTTTTGTATTTGGAATGAAAGCAGCGATATGCCAGTTCATGAACGCAGTCAATATGACGTATAATACTGCGTGAAAATGTAAAAATACTGATATGCCGGATATGGACAGATACATATACTAAAAGCAAATAAAAATGGTTTTAAAAAAAGGATTCCCCGTTTTCTACAGGGCCTTCATGAAATAAAAAAGATGTGAAAACACAGAAAACAGCCGGACAGGACTGCCGCTTATTTTCCATGGACATATATCTGATAGGTCAAAGCATAACATGATTTCGCGGATTCGTCAATTTCGTTTTCCAAAAAACAGACAGGTCGTGCCACAAACGGCACGACCCGAACCTGAATCGCCAGGGCAGCAGATGCTCAGAGTTCACTGATATACTCCGCAAGATCCTGCCGGAACTGCTCCCAGGCGCTTTCATTCTCCACAAAATAAAGCGGACATTTCTTTCCACCCTCATCATAGTGGCGGAGAACATCCTCACTGGAAAGATCATATTTCTGCAAAAGCCAGGCTGTCAGTCTGATCAGCGAATCATAGGTCGCTTCTGTGAAACTCCCGTCCGCAGACTGATAACAGCATTCAATGGAAATGGAATCATAATTTCTCGTTTTTACAGCGTAACCGATCTCATCAAGAGGAATACACTGAATGATCGTTCCGTCAAAGCCGATGACAAAATGAGCGCTGGCCGAGGTTTCTCCCGTGATCCCAAGATTCTCAAAATAGCTCCTGTTCTGCTCCGCCGTCGTTCCCGGATTCGCCGTATAATGCACAAAAATATTCCGGACCTCCGGCAGCGCTTCTCCCGGCCGGGAATACGGATTGACCGTCAGAAAATCCTCCACAATCGCAGGTTTTGCCGCATCATTCTCTTCCAATGCTGTTACTGCCTCCGTCAGCTGCCGGATCGCTGTACTGCTCTCCGCGCCGCCGCGCTGTGTCACCGTTACAAGCAGCCTCCAGAAAATCACACCGAGCAGAATACCGGCAAGCAGAACAACACCGCCAAACATCATTCTTGCTAAAAGCCTCTGCCTTCTTTTCTTCCTTCTGCGCGCCGCGCTCCTTTTCACAGGCCGTCTGACAGGCATATCCGGCGCCTTCACTCGCGGTTCTCTCTGCCTTTCCCATCCGGAAATATCAATGTAATCCACGTTCATCATCCTTTGTGCTTAATTCTGAGGAATCTTCCCATACTATAGAGAAGTATAGCAGGCAAAAAGTTTGATTTCCACAGCAAAAATCTGAATTTTTCTTTAAGATTTCCCCCTTCTCCCCGGATTATATGCAGATTTTACACAAATTTTAAAATAAAACGCCCTCTTCCATCCTTCCGGCCGGATATAATAAAAGTGATGGACATTCCGCGCTCAGAAAGGATGGATTATGGAACAGGACAGAAGAAACAGAGATTCCGATTTTTTCATGCAGGATGATTACTATTACGATGAAGCGACCGGCTCCTTCAAGAAAAGAACGGATACAAAAAGGCCGGGTTCTTCCGCAAGGGAGGCCTCCGGAAAAAAACACGGCACCGCCGCTTTTCTTTCCCTGCTCACAGCCCTCATCGGCGTCTGCGCGGCCGCCTCCCCTCTCGGCCTTCTTCTGGATATCTGCGCCATTCTTCTTGCGGTTTATGCGCTCGTCAGACGCCAGCACAAGGCAACGGCGGTTGCAGGCATTCTGATTTCCGCTTTCTCCGTGGCAGCCTCGCTTCTTCTTTTTATCCCCTTCAGAGGCACCGGATTTTTATCCGGCTATCTGTCGTCTGCGACGGTCGGCACAGCCACAGAAAATGCAGCCGCCGAAGAGACGTCCCTGCCGTCTGATTCAACAGACACCGGTTCAGACGCGCTCAGCCCGCAGGAAATGGAAAAGCAGAAAACTGCAGAAAGAAATGCCGCCATCACCATCCGGGAATATCCGCTTTCCGATGACCTTCTCCTGATCTGTGAAAATGCGAATCCGACCGATGTCAATCTCCGATTTCAGGCCATTTATTACGATGCGGACGGTCAGATGCTTTCCATTGAGGAACGCTGGCGGACCAGCTGTCCCGCAGGCGGCAGGTCGGCTGTCGCCATTCCCGCCCCCGCGGATCAGGAAAATAATCCGGTACCCTATGACCATTATGCGCTGACCATGGAGTCTGAAGAAATCGATCCTGACTATGACTGTATCAATTATGGCAGCAGCCTGGACATCGTCTCCAACGTCGGCGTTGACGGCAATGTCCTCGTTTCCATAACCAATTCTTCCGGACAGACCTTCACCGGAATAGAGCTTGGCTGCATCTACTATCAGGACGGATCGGCCGTCGGCATGGCCACTCAGTATCTTGACGGGCTTTCCGATCAGGCTGCGGTAAAATTCTTCACCCCTTATGACTACAGCGCAGATACGCCCGAATGCATCACTTTTGACAGCCATGAAATCCTGGTTCTCAGAACGGATTACTCCATGAAGTGATCCTCTTTCTCTACTGCTTCGGACAGCCGCTGCAGCCGGAGCAGCCTCCTTCTCCCACCTCTTCCGAATACAGCCCGTAGGGCGTGTTCAGAAGACAGATTGCCTGAGAGGAAATGCCTTCTCCGCTTCCGGTAAAGCCCAGTCCCTCTTCCGTCGTTGCCTTCACATTGACCTGACTGGCATCAATCCCCAGAGCACGCGCGATATTTTCCCGCATGGTATCGATATGAGGACGCATCTTCGGCGCCTGAGCGATGATGGTGGCATCGATATTTTCAATCAGAAAGCTGTGTTCCTCCAGAAGCTCTCCCACCTGCTCCAAAAGCTTCAGGCTGCTGATTCCGCTGTACGCCGGGTCCGTATCCGGAAAATGCTTTCCGATATCCCCCAGCGCTGCCGCGCCAAGAAGCGCGTCCATTATCGCATGCAGGAGCACATCCGCGTCTGAATGGCCCAGAAGCCCCTTTTCATAAGGGATTTCCACACCTCCGATGATCAGCTTTCTGTTTTCCACAAGACGATGTACGTCATATCCCATTCCAATTCTCATACAAACTCCTCTCTTTTACCCGTTCATCCGTAAATTATTATAATTCGTTTCCGGACAGATATGCAAGCCGGACTGTTGATAAAAAACGGACAGGAGCGCCATGCTTCTCAGCTCTTTCTGCGCCTTTCCAGCTCCCACATAAGGCCGTCCTCATCCTCATAGCCCTTCACGATAGAATACGTCCGTTTTCCTTCCCGTTGATTCGGATATTTCAGGTGGCAGACCACCCGATAGCTTCTCTCCCTTTCCCGGATCTGCTCTACGGAAACGATCTGCGGCTCCTGCCCGGTCAGACTTCCCGTCCTGCCCATCCCCCGTTCCAGCAGGCCGCCGGGAGCCGTAAGCTCCCTGATTTCCTTCTGCGTCCCGCTTGCCAGGGAAATATATGCCGCAAGGCCGCTCCCGACCCTTACATACTTTCCCGCTTCCACCATGAACAGGCGGTCCTCATCATCCAGGCAGAAAATCAGTCTGTTCCGCCAGGACTGCTGTCCCAGCCAGTACGCCAGACCGACGCAGATGGCCGTGACTCCAAGACACAGGACAAGAGATACCTCTTCCATCCGCCATTTTTCATGGAATCCCACATAAATACCGGCACAGATCAGAATCAGGGCGAGCAGCACAATTCCCAGTATTCCTCCAACCATGCGCAGCGCATAGTGCTCTTTCCCCTCAGTATCAGATGATGTCCAGATTTTCATCGCAGCCTGCTCCCTTTCCTCATCGCCGCGCCATACACGACTTGTCTTTCTGCCATCATACACCATCCAAAGGCGGCCGGCAATCATAAGAAAAAAGGGAATTCGGTACAGATAGAAAAAGATAAAAAAAGTGAAAAAAAGTTGTTGACAAGTTGTCCCAATTTTTGTATACTAATCGAGCAGGTTGCGGGTGAGACAAACTCCTGAAACTTGTGAGACATGGGATCTTAGCTCAGCTGGGAGAGCATCTGCCTTACAAGCAGAGGGTCATAGGTTCGATCCCTATAGGTCCCATATATATGGCGAGATAGCTCAGTTGGCTAGAGCATACGGTTCATACCCGTAGTGTCGAGGGTTCGAATCCCCCTCTCGCTATTTGGTAAAGTGGATGTCGCATGAAGAATGAGTGTGGCATCCTTTTTTTATAAGTCTATTACCCCCCGCTGCAAGCAGCGGAGGGGGTTCATTCTTTTACAAAATTCCGTTCCGGATCCTCACTTCCCATTCTTTCAGCATCTTTTTTCCGGTAATATATATCGTTCAATGATGCACTGATGATGCTTACTCTTTTTATCGTAATTGATCCCCACCAGAAATACCTCGCCCGTATAATTTTTCAGAGCTTTTACATAATTTCTTTCCTTTATCTGCCGGATTGCCGTTTCCGCCGACTTGTCCCATTTCAATTCGATGAGAAGCGCGGGCTTATCGCTGTCTTTTCTCGGAAGATATACCACATCTGCAAATCCCCGTCCTGTTGGCAATTCCCTGATTGGCGGCAGATACCAGGCTTTCGCACTGTAATAGGCTATAAGCACCGAACAGGCGAGGGAATTTTCATCGTTATATACTAAGAGGTTGTATCCGCATGGATATCATCCATTTCCCGGGCGACGGTATCCGCATCCATATCCAAAGTCGCCTGAACAAGGGAAAACGATTTTTCCATGGCATAGACAATACTGCTCCAGCCGGGGCCGTCCGTCGCGTTCAGGAATTCCAGTTCAACTTCTTTATTCGGAATATATACCTCCTGTTCCTCTCTGTCATACCCCAGATACCCAAGATGTACCAACAGCGTCAGTACGTCATCTCTGCTTTTAAACGTGGTCATATCATTTTGAAATTTTCGCGGGTTTATTTTGCATCTTCCGTCACTCATCATGGCAATGATCGCCGTTTTCAATCCGTCGAAATCCATATCCGTGTAAATTTTGAGCGCTTCATAAGTCTCTGTTTCTGTCCAATAGCTGTCCAGCTCTCTGTTCAATGCCGCGTCCACAACAGACTTCGGATTATAAACGGTACATCCGTCCGAAAAATGATATCCATCATACCATGCCCTGAGTTCTTCCTGCTTCAGGTCAAATCTAATACACAGGGAATGAACCTCTGTTTCAGTAAAACCTGCATATTCTGCCAGTTCTCTCGGATTCATCATAGAATATTCGTCAAAAATATTGATCGCGGAATGCGTTCCGTATTTTTTGATCGGAAGAATTCCTGTCATATAGGCCAGCGCCACATAGGGACGGTCCTTAAAAAGATCGCGAAGGAAATCCAGCCAGGCCGCCTGTGACGTCTTATCATTTTTATCCGTACGGAAAATACAATCCCATTCGTCTATAATAAAGATGAATCCCCTGTGTTCTCCTCTCCGTCTGTTGTATACGATCGTCAGCGCATCCGTTTCCGCATGCTCATACCTCGGACTTCCTCCAGCGACTGGAAGCTCACAGCCGTCAACGGGTCTTCCGGTACGGCTGCTGTATTTGTTATAAAAAATTCTCATCCTGGGAAAAATCCGGGACTGTGTCCTTCTTTCCAGCGCAGCAACGTATTTTGGGAACCTGCCGTACTTCTCCGATAAGGCGGCGGTCCCGTCCGCTACCAGCCAGATCCGGTCCGCGTCCTTCAGCGCCCCCTGCATACAGGGCGCTGGGAAACTGTCCCTCCGCCTTCATTGTTTCTTCACAGTCCCCAAACAGCTCCAGATTCAAATATAGTACCTTCCAGTCCGAAGCAAGCTTCACCGCGTACGCTTTTACCGCAGTCGAAGCGCCCGCTCCGCCGTTCAGCGGAAGGAACAGATGAGTCCCGGCTTTTATCTCGCCCTCTCCTTCCGAAGCGCGCAGGATTCGGTCTGTTCCCGATGCAAACGCGTTCAGAATGGCTTTATAGATCAATTCTCCCCGCTGATATTTATAAATGACGGGTTCCTCTGCATCCATCCCCCGTTCTTCAGAAAGACGGATCAGTGTCTCTCCCCTTTCCGCCCTGCACGACAACTCCTGGTCCAGAAGAATGATATCCGCCCGATACTCCTTCAGAAATTCCTCAAGCGCATGTGTTTCATCAAAAATATTGATTTCCAGTGTGTCTCCATGATGAATGCCGAGATAATTCACCAGATGTTCCCTGTATGATCTGTCCAGTGAATAAAGAACCAGTCTGATTTTCATGATCTCTCCGCCCTCCGGTTTTTTCCGCATGCCGCTTCCCGCTTTTTTACAACAAATGAGTGTGCTTTTTTGATATTGAATACAAAAATAGAGCCTTCCTCTTTTTAGAGGAAAGGCTCCTTTTTATCCCAGTATTCCTATTGATAATCTCACTCCGCCAGAGAAGCCGCAATCGCGTCTGCGAGCTTTTCAAGCTGCTCCATGGACGCGTCGTTCAGCGCGGACTTCAGGGTGACAACAGGCTCCAGAACGTTCATGTTCTTCAGGCCGTCCAGAATCTCCTTCATCTGCTTTGCCGCAACCGGTCCCCAGGTTCCGTTCTCGATAAGGCCGATGGTGCGGTTCTGCAGGTTCAGCGCCTTGCAGTCATGCAGGAAGTTCAGCATGGCCGGGTAAATGCCGTTGTTGTAGGTGGGCGCCGCAAGCACCAGATGGCTGCAGCGGAACACTTCGCCGATCAGCTCGGACACATGGGTGCTGGAAACGTCGTGCATGGCGATATTCTTCACACCTGCTTCTGCCAGCTTCACTGCCAGAACGTTCGCAGCGTTCTCCGTATCGCCATACATGGAGGCGTACAGGATTGCCACGGACTTCTCTTCCGGCTCATATTTGCTCCAGATGTCGTACTTTTCAAGCAGATAGCCGAGATCGTTTCTCCACACGGGTCCGTGCAGAGGGCAGATCACCGCAATATCCAGGCTGGAAAGCTTCTTTAATGCCATCTGTACCTGAGGGCCGTACTTACCTACGATGTTGCCGTAATAACGGCGGGCATCGTCCAGCCAGTCCTTATCGAAATCCAGCTCGTCATTGAAAATATTTCCGTTCAGCGCGCCGAAGCTTCCGAATGCGTCTGCAGAGAACAGAATCTTTTCGGTCTCTTCATAGGCCACCATAACCTCGGGCCAGTGTACCATGGGAGCGAAATAAAAGCTCAGTTTATGTTTTCCCAGAGAAAGGCTGTCGCCTTCCTTCACCACAATCGTCTGGTCATCCTTCAGCTCAATGCCGTAGAACTGATTGATCATGCAGAAGGTTTTGGCATTTCCCACAACCTTCATGTTGGGGTAACGAAGCAGAAGCTCCGCGATATTCGCGCAGTGATCCGGCTCCATGTGATTCACAATCAGATAATCCAGCGTTCTGCCGTTCAGGGTATGCTGAATATTCTCAAAAAACTGGCGGGAAATGGAGCTGTCAACGGTATCGATCACAGCGGTCGCCTCATCCAGAATGAGATAGGAATTGTAGGCCACTCCCCTCGGAATCGGGAACAGATTCTCAAACAGCGCCAGGCGTCTGTCGCTTCCTCCGATCCAGGTTATTCCTTCCGTTATTTTACGTGTGCAGTACATTTTCTTTTCTCCTCTCTGCTTTCGGTCAGTTACTGTCTCACCAAAACATATTATATCTGAAAATCCAGAAATGCAACAGCCGCAAAAGGACAGTTTTTCTCAGTTTCTGCGGCCAACTTCCGTAAAAACTTACATCCGGTCCGGCGCTCCGAAGCCCAGCAGATCGATGCAGTCCTCCAGCACGCCCTTGGTCAGCATCAGCAGAGCGATCAGGCCGGCCTTTCTCGTCTCATCCTCCTCCGCAATGATCTTCGTCTCATGATAGAAACGGTTGAATGCGTTGGAGAGATCATAAATGTAAGCGCAGACACGGTTGGGGGCAAGCTCCTTTTCCGCGCCGGCGATCATGCTCTGGAATCCGGAAATCTCCAGCATCAGCGCCTTTTCATCCGGATTCTGTGCTGGAAGGATGGAAAGCCCCTCAAGGCTTCCGCCCTGCTGCACGTACTTCTCCAGAATGGATTTGATGCGGACGATGGTGTAGAGGATATACGGTCCGGTATCTCCCTCAAAGGAGGTGAAGCGGTCCACGTCGAACACATAATCCTTCGCCGCCTGGTTGGAAAGGTCGCCGTATTTCAGAGCCGCAAGACCGACGATATCCGCCGTCTTCCTGGCCTCCTCATCGGAAAGTTCTCTGCGGCTTTCACGGATCTTTCTGTACATCTCGTCGTCAATTTCTTCGATCAGCTTTTCCAGACGGGGAACGCCGCCTTCACGGGTTTTGAAGGGCTTTCCATCGCTTCCGTTCACCGTGCCATAGCCGATATGAACCAGTCTGGTTTCAGGCTCTACGAGTCCCGTCTTTCTCGCGCAGCGGAACACCTGTTCAAAGTGCATGGCCTGCCGCTTATCCGTGATATAGATCAGGGTATCCGGATGATATTTTTCCATTCTCTCTTCAATGGTCGCAAGATCCGTGGTACTATAGAGGGAAGCGCCGTCAGATTTCAGGATGATGCAGGGAGGAATTTCCTTCGTGTCCGTCTCCTCCTTCACATCCACTACAAGCGCGCCCTCGCTCTCGTGGGCGAAACCTTCCTCTTTGAATTTTTCTACCATGCCGGGGATCAGATACTGAACATCAGACTCCCCTTTCCACAGATCAAATTCCACATTCAGCTTATCATAATTTCTCTTGATATCCGGAAGGGACACATTCATGATGTGCTTCCAGAGCGCACGGTATCCGCGCACGCCGTTCTGGAATTTCTTTGTATTCTCCAGCGCGCGCTCCTTATAGGCTTCGTCCACCTTGCACTTTCCGCTGGCTGTGGGATAGATCTCTTCCAGGTCCGTTATGGTAAACGGCGCTTCCTCCGGGTATTCCCCTTCGTAGCTTTCATCAAAATAGGGAAGCTCCGGCTGCCTTTCCTGCAGCTCCGTAATAACCTGTCCCATCTGCAGTCCCCAATCACCCAGGTGGATATCTCCGATCACATCGTGTCCCGCATAGCGCAGAATTCTTTTTACGCTCTCACCGATGACTGCGGTACGCAGATGTCCCACATGCAACGGCTTCGCCACATTGGGTCCGCCGTAATCGATGATGATGGTCTCCTTTTTCTCCGGCTCCGCCACGCCGAATTTTTCCGACGATGCCATCTCGTTCAGATAGCCGCTTAAGAATTCTTCCGAAACCTTCAGGTTCAGAAAGCCGGGAGCCACGGCGGAAACCTCTGAAAATACGGAATTCTCCTTCAGCACCTCCGCCACGCTCTGGGCGATCATGATAGGAGCCTTATGATATTTCTTCGCGCCTGCCAGGCTCCCGTTGCACTGGTACTCGCACAGGTCAGGACGGTTGGACAGAGTCACTCTTCCCAGCTCTCTGTCATAGCCAGCCGTCTCAAAGGCCTTCTTTACTTCTTCGGAAATCACATCCAGAATTTTATTCATAACGATTTGATCCTTTCTGTTTTCCTGTCATGCTACAGTTCAGCCTTCCGCAGAACTGTAACTGCATCCGTCGGCTGCCCGTCAGCCCTCCGCCTGTCCCTTTCGGCACGGGAAAAAATACAGCCGCAGTAGTCCTGGCGGTAAAGTCCGTATTTTTCCGACAGTTCCACGGAACGCTTGTATCCGTTCTTTTTCTTAAAGTCGGAGGGCAGAAACGCCACACCGTATTCCTCTGCCATGCGGGCCCCGATTTCGTTCAGCTTCTCCGCGTTCTTTAAAGGGCTGATGGTGAGGGTTGTGGTGAAATAGTCAAAGCCTCTTTCCGCCGCAATCCTCGCGGTTTCACGCAGCCGGAGCTCATAGCAGCGGAAGCACCGTTCTCCGCCCTCAGGCAGATTTTCCAGGCCCTTCGAGACCTCGAAGAAACGCTGAGGCTCCCATTCTCCTTCCTCCACAAGAATGAAACCGGAAGGAAGGGCCGCCGGTTCCGTCGGAACGCTTCCTTTCTCCGGCCGGCCAGCGCCTGCCGATTCTTCGTTCATCTGCCGCGCCAGCCGTTTCAGCTCCGCACTGCGTTTTTCATACTCTTCCCGTTCCGTGATGTTGGGATTGTAATACAGCACGGTGATGTCAAATTTTTCCCGCAGATATTCCAGCACATAGCTGCTGCAGGGGGCACAGCAGGCGTGCAGAAGGAGCCGTTTCTTTTTTCCGTTTCCGGAAATTCTTTCCGCTTCCAGGGAAGCCAGAAGCTTTTCCAGCTCCTTCTGATAGTTGATCCGGTTTTTCTGCGGCATGCAGCATTCCTTATTCCGCATGTTCCTGCGCCTTCTCGCGGTCGAGCTGAGCGATGTCCACCAGGGTCATCTGCCCGCTTCTCATCTTCGTCTCCAGGCTTCCCACAAGGGCTCTTGCCGTATCCAGACTGGTCAGGCAGTTCACGCCGGTTTCAATGGCGGTACGGCGGATCAGGAAGCCGTCTCTGGATTTGTCGCGTCCCTGGGTGGGGGTGTCGATGACCAGATCAATCCTGTGGCCCAGGATCAGATCCATGACCGTAGGAGATTCCTGATTGATCTTATTCACCTTTCTCGCCTTCACGCCAGCTTCGTTCAACGCGTCGGCCGTGCTTCTGGTGGCATAGATGATGTAGCCCAGCTTTTCAAAGCGGCGGGCAATTTCGATGGCCTCTCCCTTGTCCGCATCCTTCACGGTGATGATCATCCGCTTGTGCTTCGGCAGATCGATGCCTGCGCCGAGGAAGGCCTTGTAAAGCGCCTCGTTGAAGGTCTTTGCCACACCGAGACACTCGCCTGTTGACTTCATTTCCGGCCCCAGGCTGATCTCAGCGCCGCGGATCTTCTCAAAGGAGAACACAGGCATCTTCACCGCCACGTATTCGGATTCCGGCTGCAGGCCGGGCTCATAGCCAAGATCCCTGATCTTCTTTCCGGTGATCACCGCAGCGGCAAGATCCACGATCGGAATGCCCGTTACCTTGCTGATATAGGGCACCGTTCTGGAGGAACGGGGATTGACCTCGATCACGTAAACCTCCTCGCCCACCACGATGAACTGGATGTTGATCAGACCGATGACATGCAGGGATTTTGCCAGGCGTCTGGTATACTCCGCGATGGTTTTCTTCACGCTCTCGCTGACGGTCTGAGCGGGGTAAACGGAGATACTGTCTCCGGAATGCACACCTGCGCGCTCCACATGTTCCATCAGGCCGGGGATCAGGATGTCGGTGCCGTCGCAGACCGCATCCACCTCCATCTCCTTGCCCTGCAGGTACTTATCCACCAGAATGGGATGATCCTGTGCAATACGGTTGATGATAGCCATGAATTCCTCGATCTCTTCATCGGAAATGGCGATCTGCATACCCTGGCCGCCCAGCACGTAGGAGGGGCGCACCAGCACGGGATAACCCAGACGGTTTGCCACAGCCTTGGCTTCCTGGGCTGTATAAACGGTACCGCCGCTGGGTCTGGGGATTTCGCATTCCTCCAGAATCTTGTCGAACAGCTCCCTGTCCTCCGCCGCGTCCACGTTTTCCGCGCTGGTTCCCAGAATCGGAACGCCCATTTTCATCAGGCTCTCCGTCAGCTTGATGGCGGTCTGGCCGCCGAACTGCACCACCGCTCCGTCGGGATGCTCGATGTTCACCACGTTCTCCACATCTTCCGGCGTCAGCGGCTCAAAATACAACTTATCCGCGATATCGAAGTCCGTGCTCACGGTCTCCGGATTGTTGTTGATGATGACCGTCTCATAACCCGCTTTGGAAAACGCCCAGGTGGCATGAACGGAACAGTAGTCGAATTCGATTCCCTGTCCGATACGGATGGGGCCGCTTCCCAGCACCAGCACCTTCTTTGGGCAGACAGTTCCGTCGGAACGAAGCTGGCCGCTTCTGGATTCCTCCGCCTCGTTTTCTCCGCCGTATACGGAGTAATAGTACGGCGTGCTTGCCTCGAACTCCGCGGCGCAGGTATCCACCATTTTATATGCGGCTGTGATGCCGTTTTCCAGGCGCAGATTTTTGATCTGCTCCTCCGGCATTCCGGACAGGCGGCTGATCACGTTGTCCGGAAACTCCAGACGCTTCGCCTCGCGCAGAAGCTCCGGCGTGAGCGAACCCTTCTCCAGCTTCTCTTCCATCTCCACCAGAATGGCGATTTTATCAATGAACCACTCGTCCACCATGGTGATCTCGTGGATCGTCTCATAATCCAGCCCTTTGCGCAGGGCTTCCGCAATGACCCAGATCCTCTGATCGTCCACTTTTTTCAGACGTTCCTTCAGATCCTCTGCGGAAAGGGCTGAGAAATCATAGCTTCTCAGGCAGTCCACATGCTGCTCCAGGGAGCGGATGGCCTTCATCAGCGCCCCTTCGAAATTGGTGCAGATGCTCATCACCTCGCCGGTGGCCTTCATCTGGGTGGTGAGGGTTCTCTTTGCGGTGATGAATTTATCGAAGGGCAGACGGGGCATT
>CAJFMW010000004.1 GCA_904392525.1 uncultured Eisenbergiella sp. | reverse complement strand
ATCTGAGGAATCAAGTGGTACAAAGAAACTGTTTGGGTTATTGCCGTTTATTGCAAATAGTCTTGTTTCTGGAACGACATTGGTTATTGACGAATTGGACGCTAAAATTCATCCGGTACTGCTGCGGCACATTATTATGATGTTCAACGATATGGAGATTAATCAACATGGAGCGCAATTAATTTTCACATCGCACGATTTGTCTACAATGAATAGTGAGGTATTTCGAAGAGACGAAATCTGGTTTGTTGCAAAAGGAAACCGGCAAAATTCAAAGCTGTATTCTCTGGTTGAGTTTAAAAACGAAAAGGGTGAGTCTGTTCGTAAGGATGCCAAATTCGATAAGCAGTATCTGGAGGGGAAGTATGGCGCTGATCCATACCTCAGAAAAATTATAGATTGGGGGAGGGTCAATGCCTAAGAAAGCTGGAATGGAGGCGTGGAAGAAAAAACACCGGCAGATATCGCGCTGGGAACGAAGGTGTATGAGTTGGTGGAAGAACTGGTGAAGTATTTGCCGGGAGAAAAGAAAAATAGATTTGTAGATTCCGTGTAAGATGAATTTTGAAGCGAAGTGGAGGAAAATATGGATTTGAAAGTTCTCAGCGCCCTGATCGGTTTATGCGGGGCAGTGAGCAATAACGGGAAAACAGAAAATACGGATCGGGTGGTGCTGGAGGTGATTCTTTCACAGGAACCTGAGAAGGCAGTCCAAAGGATTCATGAAGAGAAATACAGGATTTCACCGGACTGCGCTTCCTGCCCTGCGCCTTGTGGAAACACCTCAGACGGGGATCTGAGCCGCTGGAACGAGGCTCCGGAACATATACGCAGGTTGAAGGAAGAAGTGATGGCCGGACTGGATCGCATGGCGGAAGGCAGGGCAAAAGCCATGACAGAAAATCTTTGCAGAACGCAGGAGCCGGAAGTTCCGGAGGTGGTATACAGAGCGATTTCCTGGCTCGGCTATGTGTCGCTCAATTTTGAACTGGGAGAAGAAACCGGGCGGGAGCTTCTGGAGGAAATAAAGCTATGAAATGTACGGGGAGGTTATGAGAGAAAATGCCTGGTTATCCAGAACCGTGGAAGTACAGCAGGGACAGAAGGTAATCGATACGGGACTGTACGGAAAAATCAGACATCCGATGTATTCCGCAATGATTCTGCTTTTTCTGTCAATGCTCCTCATCTGCGGTTCAGTTTATGCGTTTCTGATCTTCCTCATCTACCCGCTGCTTCTGGCAAAACGGATCAAAAATGAGGAGGCCGTCCTGCTGACAGGGCTGGAGGGATATGCGGAATATACCCGGAAGGTCCGTTACAGACTGGTGCCGTTTATCTGGTAAGGGCCTGAAAATGGGATTCCTGCCGTTCAGGATTGTATTTTGTTCAATATCGCTGCTTTTGTCGGTATTTTCAGGCGGCTCTCTGTTTTAATTTTTTATTGCAGAGAAACAAAAGATGCGTTATACTTTCCTCATCAGTTCTTTTTCTGATTATTCATTTATCTATGCCGCGGCTGACGGCGTCTTTTGATGATTTTTTAATTTCCCGATACGATGAACTTAGAACAATGACAATATTATAATTCATGATAATTCTGACGATTGCGGGATTAATCGTAGCAATTCTGAATTTGAAAAATAAGTAAGCCGCCCTGTTCCCAGCTAAAGAATAGGCGGCTTACTTAGCTAAATATTTTCGCCGGAACGGGTAGTGTGCACCTACTCGTTGGCTGTCTTGTTAAGCATATTATATGCTTCATATTCCACTCTGTCAAATGAAATCATTGTTATCTGTTTTCAGTTTTTTTCTATAATTTAAGCAAATCTCTTGTTTTACATTTTATCATTCTCATCACCGACTTTATTTCCCAAAGAACACAAACCCAGAGAAAGGACAGCACGGACTGCTGTTTCGTACTCCTGGAAGGGTTTTCACTAATTTTTTAGAAAAAAAGGCCGCCTGTGGCGGCGCGCGAACCGACGGTTCGTACAGAAGGAGGAGGAAAAACATGAAAAAAAGAAACAGAAACTGGCAGCTGCTGGGCTGTGCGGCAGCAGGCGTCATACTGCTTTTTTCCAGAAGAACGGTATGCGCTTCTGCTTCCTGCGCGGAAGAAAAGGGGGTGATCATATCAAGGACAAGACTGTATGCTGCGGCGGACTATGAGGCCGATGATCTGGGGGAGATCGGACCGGGAACAAAGGTGGACATTCTGAGCGTTCTGTCTGAGTTCGTTCTGATCAAGGAGAGCGGCAGATATGCCTATATTCCCTGCAAAGCCCTGTACATTGACTCTGATTACGAAAAGCATTACGGGGAGAAAAAAGCATACATCAGTACGCATCCGGCGCTGGTTACGGAGGGAAAGCTTTTTGAAAATGCCGCGGAAACACTGTTGCAGGCCTATCACAGAATCCCACAGAAGATTCGGGCAGCATTTGAAAGCGGGGGCTTCCTGATTAAAATGACAGAGCAGGACGTAGCGGAGGAAGCTTATGCGCCGTACGGTGGATATTGGGGAATCGGAAGGATCAAGGCGGTGACGGACTATGAGAGAAAGATGATTTACGTCAACGACGAGTGGCCCAATGCGGTCATTCATGAAATGGGGCACTTCCTGAATAATTCTCTGGGAATGTACAGCTCCCGTCCGGAAAACAGAGAGCTCTTTTATCAGGAGGCGGGAAAGATCAGTCTTTATGCCAGAAGCAATGACCGGGAGTATTTTGCGGAGGCCTTCCGGCTGTATATTACTGAGCCTCAGCTGCTTCGGATGATATCGCCGGAAAGCTTTGCGCTGGTGGAGAAGGCGGTGAATCTCTGACAGAGCGGAGAGGTGGATTTCCTTTGCCAGGCAAAGGAGATGAGGTTTTTTATTGTCTTAGTGGGGAAAGTAACGTTCCCTGTCAAAACTGACGATTTCATACTCGATCCTTTCAGAATCCTTGAAAAATAATACATAATAGTCAGAACAGTATTCCGGATAGTATTTTGGAGGATGAATGATTTTGACAGAAAGTTCCTGAATTTTCATATAAAAAGAATCTACCTCTGCGGGACTGTCAGCATGGTTTCATTGCATCCGCTCACGGAAGATGCTAGAATACGAATAGCATACCCATGGAATTTGTGTACGAAGAACGGCTTGCGCCGTTTCCATGATTTCAATGCCGCTTATCAGCGGCAGAAGGAGAGGAAATGAAACTGTTTCATCTGTCGGATTTACATATCGGAAAGCTGCTGTGCGGCTACAGCCTGAGGGAAAATCAGGAGCGGGTGCTTTCCCGGATCGTGGCCTATGCGCAGGAGGAACATCCGGACGCCATCCTGATCTGCGGGGACATTTATGACAAATCGGCCCCTTCCGGGGAGGCCTATGTGATGTTTGACCGTTTCCTGGAGGCGCTGTCGGAAATCCGTCCCCGGATTCCGGTTTTTATCATCGCGGGCAATCATGATTCCCCGGAACGGCTGTCCTATGCCTCCGCCTTTCTGGAAAAGCACAGCATCTATCTGTCCGTCTTCCCGCCCGTCCGGGAGGACGAATATTTGAAAAAAATCACGCTGGAGGACGAATACGGTCCGGTAGACTTTTATTTACTGCCTTTCCTAAAACCGGGCTATCTGCGTCCGCTGCTGCCGGAGGGAAGCGCGTTCAGTTATGAGGAAGCGGTCCGCTTCCTGCTTTCCAGAGAAAAGATCGATTCCGGAAGGCGGAACGTGATCCTGTCCCATCAGTTTTATATGGCCGGCCAGTCAGAGCCGGAGACCTGTGATTCAGAGATCGCGGTTGCCATGGCGGGCGGACTGGATAAAATCGATATTTCCGTGCTGGACGCCTTTGACTATGCGGCGTTGGGGCATCTGCACGGTTCCCAGAAGGTGGGAAGGATGAGCGCCCGCTACTGCGGCACGCCTTATAAATATTCCGTGAGCGAGGAGCATCATCATAAGGCGGTCACGGTGGTGGAGCTTGGAAAAAAGGGAGAGGAGCCGCAGCTTCGATTCCTGCCCCTTTCCGGTCTGCAGGATGTGAGAAAGCTGCGAGGTACGCTGGAAGAGGTGCTGGAGGCGGCAGAGTCCGCCGCCCCTTCTCCGTTGGCAGGACAATCCTCCGTCTCCGGCGTCTGCCATGATTTTGTCAGCGTGACCATCACGGACGAGCAGGAGCCTTACCGGATCCGGGAGCGGCTGGAGGAACGCTACGATCATCTGTTGGAGCTTCGTGTCGATAACGCCAGGACCAGAGCGCGGATGGCGGAAAGCGGGACAGAAAACGATCCGGCCCCGGAGCCCATGGAAGCCTTCCGGCAGTTTTATGAAACCGTAAACCACACGCCGCTGCTGGAGGAAGGGGAGCGGATCATGAAAAGGCTGATCCGGGAAATACAGGAGAAAGGGATGGAGGGAGCGCTGTGAAACCGTTGAAAATAACCATGTCCGCCTTCGGCTCCTATGCGGGAGAGGTGACGGTGGACTTTGAAAAAGCAGGGCACGGGATTTTCCTGATCACCGGAGACACCGGCGCGGGAAAAACCACCATTTTTGACGCCATCGCCTTCGCCCTGTTCGGGGAAAGCAGCGGGCGGAAGCGGGACGGAAGCATGATGCGCAGCCAGTACGCGCCGGACGAGCGGGAGACCTTCGTGACGCTCATTTTTTCCCAGAAGGGGGAGCGCTATCAGGTCAGGCGGCGTCCATCCTATCTGCGCCTGAGCCGGAGAAAGAATAAAAACGGCGAATATACCACGGTGCAGGTGACGGCGCAGGCCAGTCTGATCCTTCCCGACGGGACGGAATATCCGGGCGGCATCCGGGAGATCAACCAGAAGCTGCAGGAGCTGATCGGCGTGGATTACAGCCAGTTTTCCCAGATCGCCATGATCGCTCAGGGTGACTATCTGCGCCTGCTGCATGCATCCTCCCGTGAGCGGAAGGAGATTTTTTCCAAAATCTTTGACACGGGCGTTTACCGCCAGGTACAGACAAGGCTGAAGGAGGAAAACGATCGGATGGCCGCGGCGCTGGAGGACGGCAGGAAGCTGATCGCTCATGAGCTTGGGGACGTGCAGATGAGCCCGGAAAGGGAAGAGGAATGGCAGGCGCTTCTCACCCGGCCGGAGACCGGGGCGGAGCAGATTGAAGAGGCGCTTTCCGAATTTTTGTCAGAGCAGGAAAAGGCCCTTAAGGACATGGCCCGGCAGAAAAAGGAGAAGGAGCAGGCGGAACGCTCGCTGGAGGAAAAGCGGCGGCAGGCGGAGGAAACCAACCGGCAGCTCGCCCTACTGGAAAAGGAGCGGGAGGCTCTCTCTCTTCTTCTTTCCCAAAAGGAAGAGCAGGAGGAACTGGAAAAGCGGCTGTCCCTCGCCCAGAAGGCTGAAAAGGCGGCGCCGGCACAGCGAAATTTTCAGGAGAGAAAAAAGGAGCTGGACGCGGGCCAAAAGAGGCAGAAGGAGCGGAAAGAAGCGCTGGCCCTTCTTCAGAAAAATGTCCAGGCCGCCATCCAGGAAGCGGAAGAAGAACGGAAACGGCATGACGCCCGTTTCCCCGGCATGCAGGAGGAACTTGTGAAGCTGCAGAGCGACCTTCCCCTGTTTGAACAGTGCAAAAAGGCGAGGACAGACCAGGAAGAAGCCGCCAGACGGGAGGCGCAGGCAGGAAAGCGCCGGAAGGAGGCGCAGGAGCAGCTTGAGAGCCTGAAGCAGCAGCTGGAAACGCTGAAAAAGGAGCAGGAGAGGCTGGAAGGCGCAGCCGGAGAAGCCGATGCGCTGAAACTTCGGTTGGAAGGCCTGACGCGTCAGAAGGAGCGGCTGCTTCGCCTGGCACAACAGCTTTCGGAATGGAAAAAGACGGTTCAGAAGCGGGAGGAGAAGAAGCGGGAGGCAGAATCCGCCCTGCAGGAGCTGGCACGCAGGGATCGGGCTTATGCAGAACGCAATCAGGCGTTTCTGGCCGCCCAGGCCGGATTGATGGCGGGGAAGCTGACGGAAGGAAGCCCCTGTCCGGTCTGCGGCTCCATCCATCATCCCGCTCCCGCACCTCTTGCTGAAAGCGCGGTCACGCAGGAAGCGGTGGAGCAGGCGAAGCAGGAGCGGGATGAGGTGGAACAGAAGAGCAGGCGGATCACCGGAGAGTCCGCAGGGCTGGTGGAGAGCTGCCGACGCCAGCGGCTTTCCATGGAGCAGGAGCTTGGTGTGCTGATGCAGGAGGAGGCCGGAACTGCTTTGTCATGGGAAGACTGCGGGGAGGAAGTCTTTGGCGAACGGGTTACAGCCTGGGGCAGGGGCGCCCACGCCGACTGCATGGAAAACATCCGCCAGGTGCAGAAGCGTCTGGAGGAGGCACGGCAGGCCGGGGAACTTCTGGAACAGAAGAAGCAGGAACAGACCCGGATGGAAGAGCAACGGGAAAAGGCGGAAGCGCAGAAGGAGGAAGCGGACCGCCTGCTGCTGGAAATGCGGGAGAAGCTTGCCGCGGCGAAGAGCGCGCTGGAGCAGATCAGAAAACGCCTTCCCGGCCAGACCGAGGAAGAGGCGCGGGGCGCGCTTGCCCGTCTGACAGAGGAAAAGAAACGGCTGGAGGAAGGACTTTCTCAGGCAGAAGAGCGCAAAAACACCCTGCTTCAGCAGGAAAAGGAGCAGGCGGGCGCGCTGCAGGCGGCGGAAGAAAACGCGGAATGGCTTAAGAAGGTTCTGGAAGCGGCGGCCCTCGCCTGGGGAAACAGCTGGAAGGAGCAGGGCTTTGACAGCGAAGAAGCCTGTCTGCAGGCCCGCGCCACGGTCGAGGACATGGAGGCCTGGAAGCGTACCCGGACCGCCTACGACCAGGAGCTGCTGCGCAGCCGGGAGCGGACCGCCCAGCTGGAAAAACAGCTTGCGGGACAGGAGCGCACCGCGGCCGGGGCCCTGCAGGCCCTTGCGGACAGCCGCGAGACCTGCAGGCAGGAGCGGGAAAAGCTGGAAGCGGACAGCGGACAGCTCACGGCGGTCTGGGGCAGAAACCGGAAGGCTCTGGAAAATCTGAAGCGGCTGTGGAAGGGACAGGAGGAGCAGGAGAAGGAATACCGGCTGCTGCGCCATCTGTTCCAGACCGCCAACGGCAGGCTCTCCGGTACGGCCGGGCTGGATTTTCAGACCTGGGTGCAGAGACAGTATTTTCAGCGGATGATCCAGGCCGCCAACCGCAGGCTGAACGTGATGGCGGACGGCCAGTTTCTCCTGCAGTGCCGCAGTCTGGACGCTTTGGGAAAGCAGGGCGAGGTGGGACTGGATCTGGATGTGTACAGCATGGTGACGGGAAAGGTCAGGGACGTGAAAACCCTTTCCGGCGGCGAGTCCTTCCTCACCGCCCTGGCGATGGCGCTGGGCATGGCGGATGTGATCCAGAGCACGGCGGGCTATGTGCAGATCGACGCCATGTTCATCGACGAGGGCTTCGGTTCTCTGGACGAGGAAAGCCGGATGCGCGCCATCCGCATTCTGCAGGATCTGGCGGGCGGAAAGCGGCTCATCGGCATCATTTCCCACGTGCAGGAGCTAAAGGATCAGATCGACCGGAAGCTGATCGTGAAAAAGGATGAAAAGGGAAGCCATGTATATTGGCAGGAATAGGAACAGGAGGCGGAGAAAACCTGCGGCGGAGAAAACCTATGGTTTTCTCCTGGGAATTGGACTTACGTCCAATTCCGCATGAATATAGTGCCGCCGTCCGGCGGCAGGAAAGAGGAGAGGTATGGACAGAATTTTATACGGAGCTGCATATTACGATGAATATATGCCTTATGACAGGCTGGATACGGACATCGCGATGATGAAAAAGGCTGGAATCAACGTGATCCGGATCGCGGAATCCACCTGGAGCAGCGAGGAGCCGGAGGAGGGCGTGTTTGATTTTTCCCATGTGACAAGGGTGCTGGACGCCTGTGAGAAAGCGGGGATTTCCGTGATTGTGGGAACGCCCACCTATGCCATCCCTGCCTGGATGGCGAAGGCATACCCGGAGGTGATGGTGACGGACAGAGGCGGCAGAAGGCCCTATGGCGCAAGGCAGATCATGGACATCACCCATCCGGCCTACCGTTTTTTTGCGGAGCGCATCATCCGGAAGCTGATGGAGGCGGTGCAGGGCTATTCCTGCGTCATCGGCTTCCAGCTGGACAATGAAACCAAGCATTTCGGTACCAGCAGCGAGAACGTGCAGCAGATGTTTGTGCGCCACATGAGAAAGCGTTATCACGGCGACCTGGAGCGGCTGAACCGGGATTTCGGCCTGAATTACTGGAGCAACCGGATCAATTCCTGGGAGGAATTTCCAAGCGTGGTCGGAACCATCAACGGAAGCCTTGGCTGCGCTTTTGAGGCGTTCCAGCGGCAGCAGGTGACGGATTTTCTTCAGCGCCAGTCTGAGATCGTGCGGGAATACTGCCGCCCGGATCAGTTCATCACCCACAACTTTGATTTTGCCTGGAAGGGCCACTCCTTCGGCGTGCAGCCGGACGTGGATCATTTTCAGGCGGCACAGGCGCTCACCGTTGCGGGCTGCGATATCTACCACCCTTCCCAGGAGAAGCTGACGGGGAAGGAGATCGCCTTCTGCGGCAGCCTGACCCGTTCCCTGAAAAAGGACAATTATCTGGTGATTGAGACGGAGGCCCAGGGCTTCCCGGAGTGGACGCCCTATGAGGGACAGCTGCGCCTGCAGGCCTTCAGCCATCTGGCCTACGGCGCGGACAGCGTGATGTACTGGCACTGGCATTCCATTCATAACGCCTGCGAGACCTACTGGAAGGGAATTTTAAGCCATGATTTCGCGGAAAACGCGGTCTACAGGGAGGTCTGCCGCATCGGCGCGGAATTTTCACGGCTGAGTCCGCACCTGCTGCACCAGAAAAAGGAAAATAAGGCGGCCATTCTGGTGAGTAACCCCTCCCTCACCGCACTCAAATGGTTCCCCTTCCCCGCGGGAGCAGAGGGCGGCATGGACTATAACGACGTGGTGCGCTGGATCTTCGATGCCCTTTATGAAAGCAACATCGGCTGCGATTTCGTAAGCCCCGAAGAGACGGACCTCGCCCGTTATGATGTGCTTTTCGTGCCCGCCCTCTACAGCGCCCCGGAAAGCTGCCTCACGCGCATCCGGGATTTTGCCGCCCAGGGCGGAACGGTGGTCGCCACCTTCAAGACTGCTTTCACCGATGAAAATGTGAAGGTGTGGACGGACGAGCAGCCTCATCTGCTGAAGGACTGCTTCGGCGTGCTGTATCATGAGTTTACGGCCCCGGTGGACGTGTTCCTGACAGAAGAGGGGGGCGGCCTGTCCACGGAAGCGGCCTGCGGCCTGTCCGTAGAGGATAGACGGGCGCGGCTGTTCATGGAACTTCTGGAGCCCCAAGGCGCACAGGTGCTGGCCTCTTATGACCATTATGCCTGGAAAAAATACGCGGCCATCACCAGAAATGATTACGGGAAGGGAACCTGCATCTATCTGGGCTGCATGACCTCATCCTCTTACCTGAAAGCGTTGATCGGAGCGTTGTGGCAGGAGAAGGGTCTTTCCGACTGGAAGCAGGCCTATGCCTTTCCGCTGGTTATCACGGAAGGGACGAATCAGGCCGGAAAGCGCCTCACTTGGTATCTGAACTATGCAAAAGAACCGCAGCGCTGCATCTGTCCTCAGGGCGGAATGGAGCTGCTTTCCGGAGAAACGTATGCGCTGGGGCAGGAGCTTACGGTCGGAGGATGGGATCTCAGAATCATAGAGAGTGAAACAAAGCTTTGATGAGGAAGGTATTTTCGGATATGGAGAAGATGGCAGAATCGATCTGTGGAATGGACTGCTGCAGCGAGTGCAGCAGAAAAGAGGACTGCGGCGGCTGCCGCAAAACGGACGGTCATCCCTTCGGGGGAACCTGCGTCGCTGCCGAAAGCATCCGGCAGGGAGGGATGGAAGCCTTTTGGCATTTGAAAGACACGTTGATTGCAGAATTTAACGCGCTTGGGATTCCAGGCCTGCAGGTGGACGACCTGAATCTGCTGATCGGTTCTTATGTGAACCTGGAATACCCCCTTCCCAACGGGCAGTCCGTAAAGCTGCTGGAGGACAACCGGGTTTACTGGGGAAACCAGATCGAGATTCCCGGAAACGAAAGATGTTATGGGATTGTGGCGGATGACCGGTATCTTCTGGTCTGCGACTACAAGTGCAACGGCACGGAGCCCAGGATTATCTGCTATAAAAAAAGAGGCGGCTGATGAAAAATTTTGAACGAAGCAACCCCTGCCTGTCTCTCTGCGGCCTGAACTGCCTTCTGTGTCCCATGCAGCTTTCCGGACACTGCGGCGGCTGCGGGTTTGGCAGTCAGTCCTGTCCGATTTCCCGGTGCAGCCTGGAACATAAGAAGCCGGAATACTGTTCGGAATGTGAGGAATATCCCTGCAGCAAATATGACCACATTGACGAATGGGATTCCTTTGTGACGCATCAGAACCAGAAAGCAAACCTGGAAAGGCGGCAGCGCCTGGGGACGGAGCGGTACAATGAGGAGCAGATAAAAAGAAGAGAGATTCTGGACCGGCTGCTGGCAGGATACAATGACGGCCGGAGAAAAACGCTGTTTTGTCTGGCTGCGAATCTTCTGGAACTGGAAGAACTCAGTTCCCTTCTGGAAGAAACGGAAGAGCAGGCGCGGTCTTTTTCTCTCAAAGAACGGGCGGCGTATATGGCAGGACTGCTTCAGAACTGTGCCGAAAAGAACCGGATTGTACTGAAGTTGAGAAAAAAGGGAAAGGGGAAGCCATGATACTGGCAATGGAATGCATCGCGGCCTGTGCGCTGTTTACCATTATTATGGTCGGGGGAGTAATCTGGAAAAGGGAAGCATTTTTGCATGAGTATGCACCAGCGGTTCAGAAACGTTTTCTGGAATACAATCCAGACTATGTTCCAAAGGAGAAAACAGAACGAACCATAGGCCTGATCCTGGCAAAACTGCTGATGAGCATTCTGTTTACTATTCTGTTAACCGCAATGGTCTGTCTGGCTGGAGCCAGAAACTTTCGGGAAGGTATGACAAATGCATATCTCATCTGGTTCGTGGTGAACTGGTATGATGTAATTGCGCTGGATATGGGAATATTTGCTCACTGGAAGAAGATTCGGCTTCCAGGAACAGAGGATATGGACAGAGAATATTCCTCCAATGCATGGAAACATATCAAGGACGGAGTTTTCGGAACTCTGCTGGGTATTCCAATATCCTGTATTTGCGGTTGTCTGGTATCCCTTGTTATATCAGTGAACGGATAAAGACAGAATTGCCTGAGAGGAAAGAGGGGGAATCATGAACATTTTTGTGGAAGGCCTGCAGGGAATGGGAAAATCCACCCTTCTGCAGAAGCTGTCCCGGAAATATCCGGAATATCATGTTTATCATGAGGGAGACTACTGCCCGGTTGAACTGGCCTGGTGCACCTATATGACGCAAAGGGAATATGAGGAAGCATTGTCCGCTTATCCCACGTTGAAGGAAGAAATGACGCGCCGGACATATCGGGAAGGAGACCGATATATCATGGAATATACCCGGATTCTCACAGATGTTCCAGGTTTTCACAGGGATATGGAGCGGTTTGAGATCTATAATGGAAGAAAAAATGCAGAGGAATTTCTGGACATCATCCGGCGGCGCTATCAAAACCTGCCGGAAGGAAACGGAGGATATCTGTACGAATGTGCCTTTTTTCAGAACATCATTTCGGAACTCACCCTGTGGCAGCTGATGCCGGAGGAGGAGATTTTTTCCTTCTATCAGGAACTGTTCCGGCTGGTATCTGCAAAACCGTTTCTTCTTTATTATCTGTATGATCCCGAGCCGGAACCCCACCTCCGGCAGATCTGCAGGGAGCGATCGGACAATGAGGGAAATCAGCTCTGGTATCCCCTCATGATGCAGTATCTGGCGGCCTCGCCCTATGGAAAAAAGTATGGATGCAGTACCTTTGACGACCTGCTGACCTGCCTGAAGCGCAGGCAGGAGCTGGAACTTAGGCTGATTCGGGAGATTTTGAAGGACAGGGCGGTGATTCTTCCGGCTAAAAGGTATACAATGCAGGATCTGGAATGGATGGAAGGGAAATAAGTGGTGAGAGCTGTTTCAGCTGGCCGGACGGCGGCTGCCTCTCATTTATCGAACAGGTCACTGTGTGTTCCTGTGCGGGCCAGAGTCAGAACCAGTACATCATCTTCTATTCGGTAGATGAGCAGCCAGTCTGGTTGAATTTTGTTGTCCAAACAATATCGCGTTTCATCGTTTCAGTTCCCGGAGGGCTTCTTCCACATCGGAGTAGTGCTTCACCCTGGGATCGTGGGCAATCCGTTCAGCCTCTAACATGGCGGCGATGGTTTCCTTATTGGGCTGTTCCAGCCTGACTTCAAAAGGAAAGTCGCCGACGCGGAGTGACTGGCGCAAAAATACATTGATAGCGGTGGTAAGGTTTATTCCCAATTCACCATAAAGCGCTTCACACTGTCTTTTGATATCGCTGTCCATGCGGACACTAAAATTTGTAGTATTAGCCATTTTATCATCCCCTTTTAAGTTTATTGCACCTATATTATATGCTAATTGCAATGCAGAATTAACTTAATAGCCATATAATTTTCAAAATGCTAAGGAGTTATCCCCATGAATAACAATCACCTCACCCCCTGGACCGTCCTCTTCTTGGGCGGCCCTTCCGGCACAGGAAAATCAACCCTTGCCCGTGAAATTGCCCTGCACCATGGCGCGCAGGTTCTGGAAGCAGACGATATTTACCTCGCAGTCAAAGCAGCGGCGGACGAAGCACAGCTTCCTGCGCTGCATTACTGGGATCATGGAAGGGACTGGCAGAAGGCCGGTCTGGAGGAAAATGTGGATTGGCTGCTGGATGTGGGAAAGGAGCTGTTCCCGGCGCTTCGGGAAATCGCGCTCAGACATGTGGAGGACAGGCTTCCGGTCATCATAGAAGGGGATTTTCTGAATCCGGAATGGATTTCCACAATTTTGGGACCGGAAATTTGTGCCTTTTATGTCCGGGAGCCGGATCCGGCGCAGATTGTCAAAAATTACCTGGAACGGGAGGGAGGAGACCCGCAGGACTACCGGGCCCGGATCAGCGTTTCCTATGGAGAACGTCTTACGGAGCTCTGCGGCAGGTATGGAATTCCCTGTATAGAGGCAAGACCATGGCAGACAGCATGGGCGAGGGCTGAAGCGGAACTGGCCCTGGGGAGCGTGAGATAAAGAATTGCATCGCATGCGGCATCATTTACAGATGAAAAATCCCCGCCAGAGTGATACAATGAGGCTATGGAAGATATTGGCAGATGGGAAGCCGGTTTAAAATGTGGCAGGAGGGGATATATATGTTTAAGAAAGCATTCTGGGTTCCCTATGAAGACGGTGGGAATTATCCCACCGTTACGAAAGCGAAGGAGGCGATTGCCGCATATTGCGGAGAAAATGGGTATTCCTATACGTTCACGGCCGACGATGAGGTTATGATAGATGGAAAATTATATGAAGTCTATCGCGGATACGAAAATGGAAGCCGGGGAAACTATGGGATTAAATGTAAGGAAAAATAGAACGTGATGTTTATGAGAAAACGGACAGCTTCCCATTTGTGATGAGAGATCAGAATATTCCATGTAATCAGGGCCACCGGCTGGATTCAGCCGATGGTCCTGTGTGTCCTGTGGAAAAAAGAACTGACTAAAGAAATAGAAAGAGGAAAGGGAAAATGAGAAAAACAGTACTATACATCGGTATGAGCCTGGACGGATACATCGCAGATCCCAACGGCGGAGTGGGCTGGATGAACGGCCAGGAGGAATCCGCAGAAAACGGGGATTCCTATGAGAACTTTATCAAAACGGTGGACACGGTGATCATGGGCTGGAATACCTATCATCAGGTAACCACGGAGCTGTCCGCCGGAGAATGGGTTTACGAGGGACTCACCACCTGGGTGATCACACACCGAACGGCAGAAGAGGGGGAAAAAGCCGCAGAATCCCCGATTCTGTTCACGGACCGGTCTCCCTGTGATCTGGTGAAGAGTCTGAAAAAGGAAGAAGGGAAAAATATCTGGATCTGCGGCGGAGCGGACATCGTCAGACAGCTGATGGAGGAGGATCTGATAGACGTCTATCATATTTCCATTCTTCCCATCCTTCTTGGAGACGGCATCCGCCTGTTTCAGACGTCGGAAAAGGAGAGGAAGCTGCGGCTGATCCGGACGGAAAGCGAAAACGGAATCACCGGGCTGGTTTATGTCCGCAGAAACGCCAGCGGAAATACCAGCGGAAACGTCCATGAAAACGGAATTCGAAAATTTACCCCGGAGGATATGGAACAGGTCATGAAAATCTGGCTGAACGGAAATCTGGAGGCCCACGCGTTCATCCCGCGGGAATACTGGGAGTCCAATGCGGAAGCGGTAAAAGAGCAGCTTCTGCAGGCGGAGATTTTTGTCTGTGAGGAAGAGGGAAAAATACAGGGCTTCGCCGGGCTGCAGGGAAATTATCTGGCGGGCATTTTTGTGGAGGCAGGCTCCCGTTCGAAGGGAGTCGGCAGAGAACTCCTTAACCGGGTGAAGGAGACGCATCCTTCTTTTTCTCTGCATGTTTATGCGGAAAATGAGCGGGCCGTCTCTTTTTACCGGCGCGAGGGGCTGACGGTGGTTTCCAGGGAAACGGAGGAAGATACGGGACGGATGGAATACACGATGGAGTGGTGTTCTCCGGTTTCACAGGATTTTCAAACTTCCTAAAGGTTCATTAAAGCTTTCTCTGCTAAGATAGAGAACGAGAAAAAAGGCGGCTGTGATCGAAAGGACGCCTTTTGAAAAAAGCCGGGAAGGCAAAAGGAGGAAATTGAAAACCTATGGAAAAAGCAGTGAAAATCGGAAGGCAGACGCCTTCAAAAGGAATGCACATTTTGATTGCGGCATTCGCGGCGGCCATGATGGCGCTGGTTTTGTTCTGGGGAAGCGCCCGGACCGTACATGCGGCGGGAGGCCTGGAGCTGTCCACAGAATATCCGGGTATGACGATCACACCGGGAGAGACTCTGAACATTACGCTGACCCTGACGAATACGTCCGGAAGCGCTCTGGATGCAGATGTGGAAATCGCATCCCTTCCGGAAGGTTGGGAAGGATACCTGCAGGGCGGAAGCTATGAGGTGAGCCGGGTTCATGTGGCAAACGGCGGCGAAGGAACCGCTCTTACACTTCATCTGACCGTTCCAGATGCGCTGGAGGAAGGCACCTATGATGTGGTTGTGGACGCCTCTGTCAGCGAAGAAATCCAAGATTCCCTTACGCTTTCTTTTCAGGTAAATGAGGTGAACGCGGGAGCGGGAAGCTTTACGACGGAATATCCGGAACAGGAAGGAACTTCCGGAACGACCTTCAGCTTCAGCACCACGCTGATCAACAACGGCCTTTCCACCCAGTCCTACAGCCTTTCTTCCAATGCTCCCTCCGGCTGGCAGGTACGCTTCACCCCTTCTGATGAAACGGCATCTGTGGCAGGTATTGATGTGGAGTCCAGCGCGAGCCAGGGACTGACGGTTGAGGTTGTTCCTCCGGAAGGTGTGGAAGCGGGAGAATACGACATTTCCTGCAGCGCTGTATCCGCATCCGAGACGCTGACCACGGATCTGAAGGTGGTCATCACCGGTACATATGGGATTTCTTTAAGCACGCCGGACGGAAGACTCAGCTTTGACGCGCATGCGAACGATGAGTCGGATGTGACGCTGAACATCACCAACACCGGAAATGTGGATCTGCAGAATGTTTCCTTAAATTCAACCCTTCCTTCCGGATGGACGGTAACCTATAACGTGGAGGATAACGTGATCGACTCCATTCCTGCGGGAAGCACGGTGGAAGTGATTGCGACCGTGACCCCCAGCTCCGATGCGATTACGGGAGACTATGTGGCAACCTTTACGGCAGAAACGGATGAGGCGACCTCCAGTGCAGAGTTCCGTGTATCCGTGAAGACACAGACGATCTGGGGCCTGTTGGCAGTGCTGATCATCCTGTGTGTAATCGGCGGACTTGTGTATGTGTTCCGCAAATACGGCAGGAGGTAACCGCCGTATGAAACAGACAGGAAAGGAGGCATTGCCGTGTCAGACGATAAAATGATCATACAGATGAAGGGTCTGACCAAAGCCTACGGAGAAAAGAAAGCGGTCGACAATCTGACGCTGAACATTAAAAAGGGCGAGATCTTCGGCCTGCTTGGCCCAAACGGCGCGGGCAAAACCACGACCACGCTGATGCTTCTTGGGCTGACGGAGCCCACGGCGGGAACCGCGTTTATTGATGGAAAAAACTGTACGCGGGACCCCATTGCGGTAAAACAGATCGTGGGTTATCTGCCGGACAGCGTTGGCTTTTATATGGATATGACGGGACGGGAAAATCTGCGGTTTACCGGAAGACTGAACGGCCTCGGCGGCAAAGAGCTGGAGGAGCGGATTGATATTCTTCTGGAAAAAGTGGGAATGACCAGAGCGGCGGATCAGAAGACAGGAACCTATTCCCGTGGTATGAAGCAGCGTCTCGGCGTGGCGGATGTGCTGATCAAGGACCCGAAGGTGATCATCATGGATGAACCTACGCTGGGACTTGACCCGGAAGGAATGCGGGAACTGATGACGCTGATCCGTCAGATGGCGGAAGAAGAAGGGCGGACCATTCTGATTTCCTCCCACCAGCTTTATCAGGTGCAGCAGGTCTGCGACAGAGTAGGCATTTTCGTGGAAGGAAAGCTGGTGGCCTGTGGCAGGATTGAAGAGCTGGCAAAAGAGCTTCAGCAGGAGGGACACTGCGCGCTGGAGGTTTCCGCAATACCCGATGACAGCGGATTCCCAGAGCTTCTGAAAAATCTGGGAAATGTGGACCGGGTGGAGCATAACGGGGAATATTACGTGGTTTACTCCCGGATGGACTTGCGCAGAGAACTGGTCCGCAAGGCGCTGCAGGGCGGCTATACCATTGCTCATTTAAGACAGAGAGGAAGCGACCTGGATGAAATCTACCGCAGATACTTTGAGAAAGGAGAGAAAGAACATGCTCAGTTCGATCAGAAAAAGAGCGGACGTTTTCTTTCGTTCCGTAAAAACCAGGGATGATGCAAAGCCGTACAGAAGCGGACTGCATGCCCTGTACAGAAAGGAACTGGCGGATCATTTGAGAAGCAGGCGCTTCTTAATCATCCTCGCGCTGATCCTGCTGACGAGCTGTGCCAGCATCTACGGCGCGCTGTCCGGGCTCTCCGAGGCGGTGGAGTCGGATCCGAACAATATTTTCCTGAAGCTGTTTACCTTAAGCGGAGAATCGATCCCTTCGTTCCTTTCCTTCATCGCGCTGCTCGGGCCCTTTGTCGGGCTGACGCTGGGCTTTGACGCCATCAACAGCGAGCGGTCGGAAGGAACGCTGAACCGGCTGGTATCCCAGCCGATCTACCGGGATGCCGTCATTAACGGAAAATTCCTGGCGGGTGCTACCGTCATTTTTATCATGGTGTTCGGAATGGGGCTGATCATCAGTGCCATAGGCCTGATCACGGTGGGAATCCCGCCCACGGCGGACGAAGCGGGGCGTATTTTTGCCATGCTTTTCTTCACCTCCGTTTATATCTGCTTCTGGCTGGCGCTGTCAATCTTTTTCTCCGTCGTCTGCCGCCATGCGGCGACCTCGGCCATGATCGTCATCGCCCTGTGGATCTTCTTCGCGCTGTTCATGTCTCTGGTGGTCAATATGCTGATGGGAGTGCTGTATCCCACGGAAAATGTGACGACCTGGGGACAGGTGATCGATTACTATGACCTGCAGTACGGCCTGAACAGACTTTCTCCCTATTACCTGTACAGCGAAGCGATTTCTACCATTATGGACCCTACGGTGCGGACCACCAACGTGATCCTGCCGCAGCAGCTGTCGGGAGCCATCAGCGGCTATCTGTCGCTTGGACAGAGCTTGCTTCTGGTATGGCCTCATCTGGTGGGACTGCTGGCGCTGACAATTATCATGTTCGCCCTGTCCTATATCTGCTTCATGCGTAAGGAGATCCGGGCCAGGTAGGACAGTCTGGAAAGACCCAAAACAGCATAAAAACAGAATCGTGTGCGCTTTTCTGACAGCCGCCGTAACTGGAAAAATCCGGTTGCGGCGGCTGTCTGCGAATGGCGCGAAGTGAACTGTGACGTGTATGGTTGTTCCCTGCCTGAGGAAGCCCGCAGGGGATTGTAAAATAGGCATCCGGCATATATAATCATTTATAGCGGTTCGGAAGAAAACGCGAGATAAACTTATGAGAGCGGGGAATGGCCATGCGCATTTTGATTATAGAAGACAACAGGCGGCTGGCGGAGTCCATCCGGGATATCCTGAAGTATTGGTATGACTGCGATATCTGTGAGGATGGAAGGCAGGGAGCCGTGCTGCTGCCTGCCGGGGGCTACGATGCGGCCATCCTGGATCTCATGCTGCCCGGAATGGACGGAATCAGCCTGTTAAAAGAGGTGCGAAGGAAGGGATGCTTTGTCCCCGTCCTGATTCTGACGGCAAAAAGCGAGCTGGAGGACCGGGTGCTCGGGCTGGAGAGCGGGGCGGATTATTATCTGACCAAACCCTTCGACATGCAGGAACTGACCGCTGTGGTGAAAACACTGGTCAGACGCCGGGGCGAGATGATTCCGGAAAATCCGTCCTATGGAAATATCACCCTGAATCAGGCCGATTACACGCTGCGGGGGCCGGAAAAACAGATTTCCCTCGGAAAAAAGGAATATGATATCATGCGGATCCTCATGGTTAACAGAGAGCAGGTGGTTTCCAAGGAAACCCTGCTGTTGAAGGTCTGGGGAAACGATGCGGACGCGGTGGAAAACAATGTGGAGGTATACATTTCCTTTCTGCGCAAAAAACTGGAATTTTTAAAGGCGGATATCTGCATTGTGACCAGCAGGAAGCTGGGCTATCGGATTGTGAAGAAGTGAGAAAGCGGTGGAAAACATGAAGGAAATCAGCCGGCTGAGGCGGAAATTCATCATTTATAATATGCTCATCGTGACGGCGGTGATCGGAATCACCTTTACCGCCCTGATACTGGTGCTGCGAAGCAGAGGGGATGAGGAGGGAAGGCTGATTCTGGAACGGGCGGTGGAACAGCCCGGAGAACGGCTGATCTTTGATGCGGTTCCCCAGGTGAGGCTCCCTTATTTTTCCGTGCTGGTAACGGAGAACGGAGAGGTTATCATGCGGGAGAGCGCTTATAACTCCTTCCCCGGGATGGGCTATCTGGAACAGCTGGCTTTCCTTGGAATGGCGGCGAAGGCGGATAACGGTATTCTTGACGGTTATCAGCTCAGATACCTTCGGGTGGAACAGCCCTCCGGCCATCTGCTGGTATTCGCGGATACTTCCTATGGAGATACCGTGCTGGATGCGGTTTTACGCTATGGGGGTCTGGCCTGCGCGGTCATCTGGCTGCTGTTTCTGGGCCTTTCCTTCCTGTTTTCTCACTGGGTGGTCCGGCCCATCGCGCAGTCCCTTCGCCTGCAGAAGCAGTTCGTGGCGGACGCTTCCCATGAATTAAAGACGCCTCTGACGGTTATCACCGCCAATGCGGAGCTCCTTCAGGAGCGCTGCGCCGGGCTTCCGGAAGAGGCGGACAGATGGCTGGAGCATATCAATCAGGAATGCAGGGATATGCGCGCTCTGGTGGAGAGCCTTCTGCTTCTGGCCAAAGGGGATACCTGGACCAAGCGGAAGGAAAGCTGGGAAACTTTCTCCTTCAGCGATGTGTTGACGGAGAAGCTTCTGGTTTTTGAACCTCTTTTTTATCAGGCCGGGAAGGAACTGCAGTTTGAGGTGGCGGACGATGTGTTTGTAAAAGGAGACGCCTCCCAGCTGGGACAGCTGGTTACGGTTCTTCTGGATAATGCGGTCAAATATGCGTCCGGCACAGCGGACGAAGCGGGTGAGGCAGGAGAGGACAGAGCGGGAAGTGCAGGCCGTGTGGAGGTCCGGCTGGAGCCGGCCGGACGCGGCAGGGCAAAACTTTGGGTGAACAGTGAAGGAGAGCCAATCCCGAAGGAGAAGCGGACGCTGATTTTCCAGCGCTTCTACCGGGATGAAAGGGTGCGGGCCTCCCGAACGGGCTACGGGCTCGGCCTTGCGATTGCCAGTGAGGTTGCGGCAAAGCACCATGCGGCAATCGGTGTGGAGTACCGGGACGAAATGAACTGCTTTTATGTGAGCCTGCGTACCCGCAACAGGGCAAAGGCAGAGGGAATGGCTGGTAATGCTTCATAGCTCTTTACAACAAACGTTTGTTCTGATATGATGATGAAAAGAACAAATGTTCGAAAGGGGTGATTCTATGAAGCAGACTGCAGCGGAAACTGCCATGAAGGACAGGAACCATGGGAACAGGGAACCGGCGGGAACAGGCCGGAGCCGCGGTCACAGACTGCCGGAGGCCGTTGAAGTGAACCGGAATCTTCCGATTCAGGTGGCGGCCCTGTGCGATACTACGGGCAAGCTCCATCCGCTCTGGTTCCGGTATGCGGATGAGGACAATCGGATCCGGAAGGTGGAAATCGGCAGCGTGCTTTCCGGAAAAACCATTCACTATGTGGGGCTTCAGATTGAGCAGTTCATCTGTGCCTCTTCGATCGGAGGCCGCAGACGGACCTATGAGATCCGTTACAGCGTGGAGAATCACAGGTGGTATTTTTTTCGGATGATAGACTAAAGATACAGGGGAAGATTGAAAAATAAGCCCGATGGCTTATTTTTCAATCAGCAGTTTTGCGCCGAAGCACAAAACTGCTGTGATCGCAGAGGAGAAATCACCTGCGTGATTTCTCCTCGCGGCCTCAGCGTATCGCTTCGGCATGGAGGGGAAAATGAAAATGAATGGAAAAATTCATGTCAGGGATCTGCATACGAGGGATGTGTGCATTCTTCCCAGCAGGGAAGAACGGAAATATTTTCTGTACGACTGCTTTGCCAGGCCGGGACAGAAAGGGCGTGCGGTGAATGTCCGGGATAGCGATGACCTGATCTGGTGGTCGGAAAGCTATCCCGTGTTTGAACCGGATGAGGATTTCTGGGGGCCGCTTGATTTCTGGGCGCCGGAATGTCATTACTGGCGGGGAAAATACTATCTGATCAGCTCCTTCCGCGCGCCGGGCGGATACCGGGGCTGTCAGTTCCTGGAGGCGGATACTCCGAGAGGCCCCTTTGTACCGAAGAAGAACGGCCCGGCCACCCCTGCGGACTGGCAGTGTCTGGACGGAACCCTGTATGAGGACAGAAAGGGAAATCCCTGGATGGTGTTCTGCCATGAATGGCTTCAGGTACAGGACGGTCAGATCTGTGCCATCCGCATGAAGGAGGATCTGTCAGACTCCGTCGGAGAGCCTGTCATTCTGTTCCGCGCTTCGGAAGCGCCCTGGAAGTTCACCGATCCGTCGGGCCTGTGGAAGCTGACCGAGCCCCAGCCCCATATGGGCTGGGCCAGGGTGACGGACGGCCCTTACATGCATCGGGCGAAGAACGGAGAGCTTCTCATGGTCTGGAGCAGCTTTTCCAATACAGCCTACACCTGCGGCTATGCCCGTTCCCTGTCCGGAGAGATCACCGGGCCCTGGAAACAGGAGCCGGAGCCCCTGTTCAGCCAGGACGGCGGCCACTCCATGCTCTTTACGGACTTTGCGGGCAGGCTCCTGATGGGGCTGCATTCTCCGAACAGAAGCGGCCAGGAACGGATGCTTCTGTTTGAGATGGAGGATGAGGACGGATGTCTGCGCATCCGCAACGAGCTGACCGGAAACTGGATGTACAACAAATATACTCCGGACGGCGGGGATAAGTGGGCGTTGGAAGCAAAGACGCCTTAGGCCGCGCCTCCTTCCGCCCGGAAAAGAAGGGATGCCGTTTAAAGAGCGGCCCGGTTGAAGAACGGGCCGCTTTGCCCGGACAGTGTCATCCCCCCATGCTTTGAACCCAACAGAATCAGAGCGCCTCGGCCAGGATTTTCACATCCCAGGGCATCAGAACATCCTCCGCCGCACTCGGCACACCGGTGATCAGGTCTGTCTTTCCGGCCAGACTTTTCGGCACCGGCTGTTCTTTGCCGCTGAAGTTGATCAGATAATAGAAGCGGGTGTCTCCGCTTTCCCTGCAGGAGATTTCCAGTTCAGAGGCCTCCGGAATCAGGCTGTGGACCTGACTTTCCGCAGCGGCCTGGTCCAGGATATGGGTGAGTCCGGCCTTATCCGGCTGTGTACCGATATAATAGACGGCTCCGTTTCCGAAGCGGTTCCTGGTAACGGACGGCGTTCCGGCGTAGAAATCCCGGGTATATTCTCCAAGCGTCTCCGCGCCTTCCAGATGGATCTGATCATAGACCAGATTGCATTCCGCATGGCTGCCGTCGGAAAAGCGAATTCCATTGTGAAGCTCAGGGGGAAGGGAGTCGATTTCTTCCACCCAGATTCCGGCCAGATCACGTAAGGGACCGGGATAGCCCCCCAGATAAACGTTGTCGGACGCTCCCACGATGCCGCTCATATAGGTCAGGACCAGGATGCCGCCGTTTCTGACAAAGGCTTCCAGAGATTCCTTCATGTTTCCGCGGACCATGTAGAGAACCGGAGCGCACAGGATTTTATATCGGGAAAAATCAGCGTCCACAGGAAGCATGTCTACGGAAATATTGTGCTCATAAAAATAATCATAATACTGCTGAATCTGCGGAACGTATTTCAGGTCGGCGCAGGGACCGCTGGTATATTCCAGCGCCCAGTAATTTTCCCAGTCGAAAAGAATACCGGCCTCAGAATGCTTTTCGCTTCCCAGAGTGGCAGTACCGAAGCTTTCCAGCTCTTTTCCCAGCTGCGCTACCTCCCGGAAGACCCGCGTGTTTTCCGTGCCCGAGTGCGCAATCACGGCCCCGTGGAATTTCTCACAGCCACCGACGCTGCGGCGCAGCTGAAAATACTGGACGGAATCCGCTCCATGCGCGATTCCCTGATAGCTCAGCGCGCGCATCTGTCCCGGGCGTTTCAGCGTATTGTATTTCTGCCAGTTCTGCTGGCTGGGTGTCTGCTCCATGATCAGAAAGGGCCGATCCTTCAGCCCGCGCATCAGGTCATGCCTCATTGCCGTCTGTGCGGGAAGCGTATCATACGCCGGATAATTGTCCCAGGAGATGATGTCCATCTCCTTTGCCCATTTGAAATAGTCCAGTCCCTTGTAGGTTCCCATCAGATTGGTGGTTATCACAGTTTCCGGATTATGCCGGTGAATGATATCCCGTTCCAGCTTATAGCAGTCCAGATAGCTGTCCGAAATGAAACGGCGGTAATCCAGGGAAATTCCCGCGAAATTGGTACGATCCCCCCAAAAACCGTCTCCCAGCGCATTGGGGAGAACAATTTCATCCCAGTCATAAAGCGTATGTCCCCAGAATTCCATGTTCCAGGCTTCGTTTACCGCTTCAATGGTTTTGTACCTGTCCTTCAGCCAGACGCGGAATGCATTCTGGCAGATATCGCAGTAGCATTCGTTACCGAATTCGTTATTGATATGCCAGCAGGTGACATGGGGATTATGCGCATATTTTTCTGCCAGCCTTTCGACAAGAGAGGCTGCGAAATGACGGTATACCGGAGAATTGGGGCAGGCGTTGTGTCGGCCGCCGAATTTATGACGCCTTCCTTCATAATCGGTATGCATGACTTCCGGGTATCTTTTGACCATCCAGGCAGGAAGCGCTGCGGTGGAGGTGGCCATGACGATGTCATAGTTTTCCTCTGAAAGCATGTCCACAATCCGGTCCAGCTCATCAAAATGATATTCATGCTCGGAAGGCTGTATCTTTGCCCAGGAAAAAACGTTTATGGTGGCGCTGTTGATTCGGGCATCCCGGAAAATGCGCATGTCTTCCTTCCAGATTTCTTCCGGCCACTGATTCGGGTTATAGTCTCCTCCATAGAGGATCCGTTTAAATTTTGGTTCCACAGTAGTCCTCCTTCGCTGTAAAATATAAAAGAAAAGTAAACAAAAATGCCCCCTCGCCGGGAAACGGGATGAAAAGTCTTTTCATAAAGTGATTATAAAGGAATTATGGGAAAAAAGTATAAGAATACGGCCCATAAAATATAAGTTTATGAAACAATTGACGGCTGGAAGGGTACATGCTATGCTCGAAGAGAACAGAACGGGAAAAGGAGAGGGGATCATGCCGATTTACTTTAACAGCACATTAAGCAGAGAGCCCTTTCAGTTTGATTCTCTTGGTATTCGCTGGGAACAGGAGCCAAACCGCAGGCCGAGGGGCTTTCCTTTGTATCACTACCTGCAGACGGAGAAAGGAGTCGGATCTGTCACTGTAGGGAAAGAGATCTATTTTCTGGAAGAGGGCCAGGGAATTCTGCTGGCTCCGGGCGTGCCTCATGAATACCATGGAGAAGGCGGCGGATGGATCACCCTTTTTGCAACCTTCAGCGGACTGCTGCAGGATAGCATTCCAACGCTTCTTCGGAATGCGCAGGTTCTGCTGGCAGAGGGAGAAAAGGGACATGCGATCCGGGATATCATACAGAAAGCTGTGAAGTGCTTTGAGGAGACTCCGGTCAACCTGTACCAGGCTTCCCTGTACAGCTATCAGCTGCTGCTTCTTCTGGCGGACAGCAGAGTCATGCCGGAGAAAACGGGCAGTCCTGCGATGGAAAAATATGTGCGGCCGGTTCTGAAGCTCATACAGGACAGCTATATGGAGCCATTGACGTTGGAAGAGCTCAGCGGAAGGGTGTACATTTCTCCGCAGTATCTGTCACGGGTTTTCCAGCAATATATGGGCTGTTCTGTCTATGAATATCTGACCGGTTACCGTATAACACGGGCGAAGGAGCTTCTGCTCCGTCATCCGGAAAGAAGGGTTCAGGTTATTGCCAATGAGGTGGGCTACTGTGATACCAGTCATTTTATTCTGATATTCCGCAATGCCGTGGGCATGACGCCAGGGGCATTTCGGAGGATGCATCTGTAGGAGATAAAAGGGAGGGAAAAAAATTATGCTTCAGGCATCGGGGAGAAAAAGCAGGGCGATTACAGAAGTGACCAGAGAGGAAAACGCCCTTTTCCTCACATCAGAAGCCGGAATCATCCGTCTGATTCCGCAGACGGACCGGGCGGTCCGGGTTTCCTGGACGGAAAACGGAAGCTTTGGAAAGGAACAGGGAGCGGAATACGCGGATCTGTCCGAATCCTGCGTCTGCCCGGAGAGGGGATCGGCCCCGGATACCCGGTGGTGGAAATGGACGGAAAACGACCGGGAAATCCGGCTGGAAACGGCGCAGCTTCATCTGATCGCGGCACGTGCCACCGGCTCCATCCGCTATGAGCGTCCGGATGGTACGCCGCTTTTGGCGGAACGGGCATGGGAGAGCAAAAATACGGAAGATTATGATTCCTTCCGCCCGGTGATCAATGAAAACACCAGGGTGGAGGAAGTGGCAACGCCGGACGGGATCAAGAAGAGAATTAAGGAAGCGGACCGGGTATTTGACCGGAAGCTGTGCCGTACCAGGCTGTATCTGGATTTTGCACCGGGGGAGCGGCTGTACGGACTGGGGCAGGCGGAGGAAGGCGTATGGAATCTGCGGCATACCACCCAGTACCTGCATCAGGCCAATCTGAAGATTGCCATTCCTCTGCTCCTTTCCGGAAACGGCTATGGTATCCTGTTGTCCACCCAGGGAACAGCGGTGTTTAACGATACGCAGTACGGTTCCTATCTTTACACGGAAGCGGATGAATATCTGGATTATTATTTTCTGGCGGGCCGCCCGGATGAGGTGATCGGACAGTTCCGTGCTCTGACGGGACAGGCAACCATGCTTCCGAAATGGGCATTCGGCTATATCCAGTCCCAGGAGCGGTATGAGTCGGCGCAGGAGCTTGTGGAGACAGCGGAGGAATTCCGTAGGCGTGGCATCGGGCTGGATGCGCTGGTGCTGGACTGGATGTCCTGGACAGGGGATCTGTGGGGCCAGAAAACCTTCGATCCGGAGCGTTTTCCCGATCCGGCCGCCATGACGGATGCGCTGCATGGGAAAAACGTGCATTTCATGATTTCCATCTGGCCGAACATGAGCGCGGAATGTGACAATTATCGGGAGTTTCAGGAGGCGGGACTGCTGCTGCCCGGCAGCGAGATCTATGACGCCTTCCGGGAGGAGGGGCGGAAGCTGTACTGGAAGCAGGCGGAGGAAGGGCTGTTCCGGTACGGGATCGACGCCTGGTGGTGCGATTCCTGCGAGCCGGTGACGCCGGAATGGAGCCGGAAGCTGAAACCGGAGCCGGGAGAGATGTATCACGAATATCTGGAAGCAGCGTCTGAGATCATGCCCCGCCAGAAGGCGAACGCTTACGGTATGTATCATGCCAGAGCGGTCTATGAAGGGCAGAGAGACTGCGCCGCACGTTTCCTGTCCGGCGCGCCGGAAGAGAATGCGGACAGCCGGCAGGATCAGTCCCCCATGCCTTTTCGTGAAAAGCGGGTGGTCAATCTGACCCGGAGCGGCTGGGCAGGAAGCCAGAGGTACGGAACGATCCTCTGGTCGGGTGACATCTCTGCCAGCTGGGAGACTCTGCGCCGCCAGATCGCTGCGGGACTGCATTTCTGCGCCAGCGGTATGCCCTACTGGACGCTGGACATCGGTGCCTTTTTTACGAAAAAGGGAAATACCTGGTTCTGGAACGGAGAATATGAGAACGGCAGTCAGGATCCGGCGTACCGGGAGCTGTATGTGAGATGGTTCCAGTACGGTGCCTTTCTGCCCGTTTTCCGGAGCCACGGAACGGACTGCAGGAGAGAGCCATGGCAATTTGAGTCAGGGCAGTCCGGCGCGCCGGGCGAGCCTTTTTATGAAGCGCTCCTTTCCGCCATTCGGGGAAGATACCGGCTGCTTCCCTATATCTATTCTCTGGCAGGAGCGGTCTGGAGAGAAAACGGCACCATGATGCGCCCGCTGGTCTTTGATTTTCCGCAGGATGAGAAGGCGGCTGGCATCATGGATGCATATATGTTCGGGCCAAACCTTCTGATCTGCCCGATTACGGAGTCCATGGAAGGAAAGGAATCCGTCCGGACGGTATATCTTCCGGCAGGAACGGACTGGTATGATTTTTATACGGAAGAACACCATGAAGGAGGCCGGGAGATTGAGGTCCGTGTCGGGATCGATCACATTCCGGTTTATGTGAAGGCCGGTTCCATCCTGCCGGTGATGGAGCCGGGAGAGAGTACGGCGGAAATGGAAGGCAGGGAGATTTGGCTGCAGATCTACGCGGGAGCGGATGGAAGCTTTGCCCTGTATGAGGATGCGGGAGACGGCTACGGATACGAAAAGGGAGAATACTGCGTGACGCAGATCCGCTATCAGGATGAGAGCGGGAAGGTGGAATGGGATTCCCAAGGGGATATGGAATTTCGAAAGGGGGATTTTCACATCCGCCTGATCGGGAAGAGGCGGACGAAAGCCGTGGGCTTTCGTCCTGGAAATATGTGCTGACTGGAAAAATCCAGACTGGGAAAAGGAGAATACCGACATGAAATTTACAGACGGATACTGGTGTGTAAAAAAGGAAATGACGCCGCTTTATGCCGTAGAATACGCGGACAGCAGAAGAAACGGAGGGGAGCTTACCATCTATGCGCCGGGGAAGCATATCGCAAACCGGGGAGACTGTCTGAATCTGGGAATGCTGACCATCCGCCTTTCCAGCCCGATGGAGGATGTGATTAAGGTGTCCATCTCCCATTTTGACGGAACGGCGTATAAGGGACCCTTTGCGGAAATCAAAAATACGGCGCCCCATGTGAGAATTGAGGAAAACGAAGAGTTCCTGCTCTATCAGTCCGGCGAAACCAAAGCGGTGGTGGACAAGCGTCCTGATTCCTGGGGGATCCGTTTCCTGGACGGGGACAGGGAGCTGACCGGTACAGGGTTTCGGAACATGGCCAATATCAGAAACAACGAAACCGGCAGAACCTATACGGTGGAAGCCCTCGCCATCGATGTGGATGAATCCATATACGGACTGGGCGAACGTTTTACCCCTTTCGTCAAAAACGGACAGGTCGTGGAGATGTGGAACGAGGACGGCGGTACCTCCAGCGAAATTGCCTATAAAAACATTCCCTTTTACATAACTAATAAGGGCTATGGTGTTCTGGTGGATAACGAGGGAGACGTGTCCTTTGAGATCGCAAGTGAGAAGGTGGAGAGAGTCCAGTTCTCCGTAGAGGGGGAACGGCTGGATTACTATGTGATCAACGGAAGGACGCCGAAGGGAACCATTGAAAAGTATACGGAGCTTACCGGAAAGCCGGCGCTTCCTCCGGCGTGGTCCTTCGGACTCTGGCTCACCACCTCCTTTACCACCGATTATGACGAAGCGACCACCAGCAGCTTCATTCAGGGAATGGCGGACAGAGACATTCCCCTTCATGTGTTTCATTTTGACTGCTACTGGATGGAAGCCTTCGAATGGTGCAATTTCACCTGGGATCCCGCGACCTTCCCGGACCCGGAGGGTATGCTGAAGCGGTATCACGACAGGGGGCTGAAGATCTGCGTATGGATCAATCCCTATATCGGCCAGAAATCCCCGCTGTTTCAGGAAGGAATGGAGCAGGGCTATCTTTTGAAAAAGACGAACGGAGACGTGTGGCAGACGGATATGTGGCAGGCGGGAATGGGACTGGTGGACTTTACCAATCCGGATGCCGCCGCATGGTATCAGGGAAAGCTGAAAACCCTGCTAGACATGGGCGTGGACTGCTTCAAAACGGATTTCGGGGAAAGAATCCCGGTGAGGGACATCGCCTGGTTCGATGGATCGGACCCGGTGAAGATGCATAATTACTATACGTACCTGTACAATAAGGCCGTTTTTGAACTGCTGGAAAGAGAGCGGGGAGAGGGCGAGGCCGTACTCTTCGCCCGCTCGGCGACGGTGGGAGGACAGAAATTTCCGGCCCACTGGGGCGGAGACTGCTCTGCAACCTACCCGTCCATGGCGGAGACCTTAAGAAGCGGACTGTCCCTTTCCTGCGCAGGCTTTGGATTCTGGAGCCATGACATCAGCGGATTTGAAAGCACGGCTCCGGCGGATATTTACAAAAGATGGTGTCAGTTCGGTCTGCTGAGCTCCCACAGCCGTCTGCACGGTTCCAGCTCCTACCGCGTACCCTGGCTTTTTGATGAAGAGGCCTGCGACGTGCTGCGGAAATTTGTGAAATTAAAGTGCAGCCTCATGCCCTATCTTTACCGGCAGGCGGTTCTTTCCCATGAGCACGGAACGCCCCTGCTGCGCCCCATGTTCGTGGAATTTCCGGAGGACCGCAGCTGTGAAACCCTGGACCGGCAGTATATGCTGGGAGACAGCCTGCTGGCGGCGCCCATTTTCAAATCGTCCGGCGAGGTGGAGTATTACGTGCCGGAGGGCAGGTGGTATAATATCCTTACGGAGGAGGAAGTGGCCGGAGGAAAATGGCACAAAGAGAGCTATGATTACTTCCGCATGCCCCTGCTGCTTAAGCCCAATACCATTCTGGCCGTAGGGGCGGAAGATTCCAGGCCGGATTATGCCTATGCCGACGGAGTAACCCTATATCTGAGCCTGTTTGAGGACGGCGCGGAGGCGGAAACCGAAGTTACCGATCTGAAAGGGAAAACGGTTCTTACCGTACGCGCGGTGAGAAAGGGCAGCGCCATCCGGGTACATGCCGAAGGGGAAAACCGGAATATACACCTTCGCTCTCTGGAAGAAAAGTTGGAAGCCATAATGGAATAAAAAGAGCATTTGAAAGGAAAAGGGAGATACCATGCAATATACGATTCTGATCGCGGAGGATGACGGGGATATCGTGGAGCTTCTGCGGCTGTATCTGGAAAACAGCGGTTATCGCGTCATATCCGCCGATAATGGAGAAAAGGCGCTGGAGCTGATGAAAAGAGAACACGTGGATCTGGCGCTTCTGGATGTGATGATGCCTCAGATGGATGGATATGAGCTGACCAGACAGATCAGAAAAATCAGCAATATTCCCATTCTGATTTTATCGGCAAGGGATCAGGACTACGACCGGATTCTGGGGCTGAATCTGGGAGCGGACGACTATCTGACCAAGCCCTTTAACCCCATGGAGGTGGCGGCCCGGATCAATTCCAATCTCCGGCGTTTCTATGAGCTGGGAGCGGCGGCAGGGGAGGCGGGACGGCCGGACCGGATCACGCTGGGCGAGCTGTGTCTGGACGCGGGAGCGATGACGGTAACCAAAAACGGGGAGCAGATTTTCCTGACGCCGACGGAATATAAGATCCTGCTGAAGCTGATGCGCTCCCCGGGCCGGGTGTATACGAAGGCGCAGATCTACGAGAGCATCAACGGGGAATTTTTTGAAAATGACGATAAAACGATGATGGTTCACGTTTCAAAGCTTCGCGAAAAGATTGAGGACGATCCCAAAAATCCGCGGTATATCAAAACGGTAAGGGGGCTTGGATATAAAATTGAAGACCGGAAATAGAAGAAGGGAGGACCTGTTCCGTTTCCTGGCGGAAAACTATGCGTTTTTTACCATCATAAATCTGGTCATTCTGACAGGCATTTATCTGGTGATTACGGTATATGCGGATCATGTGGCGCCGACACCGAATGCGGCGGGGATGCTTGAGGTACTCGGAGATGTGGCGGATCAGGAGCTTGGGCGCCTGCCGGTAACCTCCTGGCTGGGGAAGGATTACGGATTTCTGGTTCTGGATGGAGAGGGAAACGTGATCTGCGAACAGGGAGATGCGCAGGGAAAAGCCTTTTCGAAAGAGGCGGTTTCCTGTATTCCGGTCTATGATGCGGACAGCCGCATTCTGGTTGCAGAACTGCCGGAGGGAGCGGAGGGAGGAAGCTATCTGCTGACCCGTGCGGAGTATCTGGAGGATGGAAGTCTTGCCATCACGGGATATGCCTTTCTGGATGAGAACCGCTTATGGAAATCGGGTACGATTCTAAAAAGGGAAACTCCGTTTACCGGGGAAGAACTGGAATATCTGATGGGACGTGACGGACAGGGACACAGCATCTACAGGTATTCCTATGAAAATCCGGAGGGGCTTACGAGGCATGCCGTGTTCTGGATGCGGGAAGCCGGTTCGGAGGAATACCGTCTGTTTTACAGGGTGGTGGACGGGATCAAATGGTTTATCCTCCCGATCTATCTCGGCACGGCTGCCCTCTGCGTTTTCTGGCTGAGCCGGAGAGTGAAGCGGCTTCTTGCCCCGCTGAACGAAGCCGCGGCCAACCTGGCAGCCGACCGGCCCAGCGGGCTTGAGAGCTACAGCGGGCCCGTGGAATTTAAGGAGCTTGCCGATAACTTTCTGCGCCTGGAGGAGGCGCTTCAGAAAAGCGAGGAGGAAAGGCAGCGGCTGGACGGAGAGCGGAGAAAGCTGCTTTCCGATATTTCCCATGATCTGAAGACGCCTGTCACGGTGATTCAGGGTTATGCGGCCGCACTGCGTGACGGGCTGACGGCGCCGGAGGATCAGAAAAAATATCTGGATACCATCTCCAGAAAAGCCGACCGGGTAAACGAACTGCTTCTGACCTTTCACGAGTACAGCAGGCTCGACCGCCCTGACATACCCGTCAGCAAAAGACGGGAGGATCTCTGTGAGCTGGTTCAGGAATACTTTGCGGAGAGGTATCAGGAGCTGGAGCTTGCGGGGGTCGAGGTGGAAGCGTCCATTCCGGAGAAAAGCATCCGGGCCTGTGTGGACCGGGCGCTTCTGCGGCGCGCCATGGAGAATATCGTGAACAATGCGGTTGCCTACAATCCGCCCGGAACGAAGCTGCTGGTGGAAGTGACAGAAGAGAAGGAACGCGCGAAAATCCGGATTGCGGATGACGGAAACGGAATTCCGGAGGAACTGAAGCGGGATCTGTTCCGGCCCTTCGTGACCGGAGACGCGGCGCGGGGGAGCGGGCATGGATCCGGACTGGGCCTTGCGATCACCGCAAAGATCCTGGAGCTTCATGGAGGAAGCGTGCGGCTGGACGAAACCTCTCCTTTTGGAAAGGGGGCGGCGTTTGTCCTGTCCGTTCCCCTATTTGACAGGAATCCTTCCTCCCTCTGGCTTATAATGGGACGGAAATCATTCGGGAGGTTGTGAGATAATGACATTTGTATATCCTGCTGTTTTTACCCCGCAGGCGGATGGAAGCGGATTTCGGGCGAGTTTTCCGGATCTGGCCTGCTGTGAGGCGTTCGGCGCCGATATGGAGGATGCGATTGAAAATGCCATGGATGCGGCCTATAACTGGATTCTTTCTGAACTGGAGGAAGAAGAATGCCATCTGCCGAACCAGACGGCGATTGAGGATATTCCTCTGAAAGAAGGAGAAATGGTGCGTAAAATCATGGTGCGCGTGAAGCTGCTTCCGGACAGTGAATGAAGCGCTGCCAGAATGTAGGAAATAAAAAAGTGTGCGTCAGGACGCACACTTTTTTATTTCCCGGTTTTCCTATTTCCGATATGCCTTTTGATTGCTTCAAAACTTTCCGCGCTGATCACATGCTCGATGCGGCAGGCATCCTCTGCGGCTGTCTCCGGATCGACACCGAGCCGGGTGAGCCATTCTGAGAGAAGTTCGTGCCGTTCATAAATCATTTCCGCAATGTTCCGCCCGCTTTCCGTCAGGGTGATAAAGCCTTCCTTCGATACGACAATATGCTCCTTCTCCCTCAGGTTTTTCATGGCGACGCTGACGCTGGACTTCTTAAAGCCAAGCTCCTCGGCAATATCCACGGAACGGACTACCGGATGCTTTTTGCTCAGAATAAGTATGGTTTCCAGATAGTTTTCTGCTGATTCGTTTACATGTATCATACGCTCACCCTTGTTTACCCTTCCTGTCTTTCTTCTGGCGGGCTCTCCGTAAAGGAATGCCCGGATATGATCGAGGCAGACCGGAAAACATTCCGGCCGGCGGATTTTGTATTTATATTACCTTAAAACCTGCCGGCTGGCAAGCCTGTTTCCGGGACGAGAGGGAAAGTCTGGGGAGCCGGTTACGGCTCAGGATATGGATGTGACATGATAGCCTGCTTTTTCCACGGCATTTTTGAGAATGGAATCATCAATCTCCCGATCACAGGAAACTATGGCTCTGCCTCTGGAGAGATTTACCTGTGCGCTGACGCCGTCGATCCGGTTCAGGCTTTGCGTCACACCCACCGCACAATGCTCACAGTGCATACCGTCTATGGCCAGCGTCCTTTTAAGGATGACGGGGCCATCCAGCTTTTTCTTTGCAGGAGAATGGCTGCCGGAGCAGCTTCCTCCTGCGGGACAGCCGATACATTTCGCACCGCTTTTTTTCGCCCTGATGATATAGAAAACAGCGCCGCCGACGATCAACGCCAGAATGACAGTTGCGATCAGATTTGTCATAGCCGTTTTCCACCTTTCTGCTTACGCATGAGCGTTCAGTTTATATTCTGCTGCAAATTCATGATCGGATACACGGATTCTCCAGATGATGATTGCCGCGAAGATGAGCACCGCGATCAGGCCGGGAACAAAGCCGGTTCCCAGAGCGCCGGTCGTCACAAGAGTTCCGATCTGATATACCAGGAAGGCCACCGTATAACCGGTTGCAAGCTGGAGGCAGATTCCGCCAAGCAGCCATTTTCCGCTCTTCATTTCAGAATTCATCGCTCCGAGCGCCGCAAAGCAGGGCGGCGTATAGAGGTTGAACATCAGATAGGCGAGAGCCGCAACGGAGGTAAGCCCCAGTACGGAAGCCACATCGCCGCCTGCGCCTACAAGCTCCAGCGCCTCCGTATCGATCAGATTCGTAACGCCGTAAACAACAGCCAGCGTGCCGACCACGTTTTCCTTGGCGATAAAGCCGGTGATTGCCGCAGCGGCAAGCTGCCATACGCCAAAGCCGAGAGGAATGAACAGGATGGCGAAGGGATGGGCAACGCTTGCCAGAATGGAAGTATTTTCCGCGCCTTCCTCCACAAGCTGGAACTGCCAGTTAAAGGTCTGCATGATCTGTACTACGGTGTTGCATACCAGAATGATGGTTCCGGCTTTGATGATATATGCCTTGCCGCGTTCCAGCATGGAAATGACGGCTCTTTTCAGGCTGGGAACCTTATATTCCGGAAGCTCGATGATGAAAAAGGATTTCCGGTACTTCTGTCCGGTGATTCTCTTCACCAGAAGAGCACCGAGGAAAATCAGAACGATACCCACCAGATACATGGTAGCGGATACCCAGGCGGCATTGGAGAAGAACGCGCCCGCGAACAGCGCGATGACCGGAATCTTGGCGCCGCAGGGCATGAAGGGCGTCAGCATGGCGGTGGTACGGCGTTCTCTTTCATTACGGATCGTGCGGCAGGCCATGATTCCGGGAATCGCGCAGCCAGTGCCGATTACCATGGGGATGATGGATTTGCCGGAAAGGCCGACCCGCTTGAAAATCGGATCAAGAACAACAGTCGCGCGGGCCATATATCCGCAGTCCTCCAGCAGGGCGATCAGGAAATACATCACCATAACCAGAGGGAGGAAACCCACTACCGCGCCGACGCCGCCGATGATGCCGTCAACCAGAATTGCGTACAGGAGCGGATTCGCGTTTTCCATAAGGCCGCCGACCCAGCCCTGGAAGGTTTCAATCCAGGCGACCAGCCAGTCCGCGATGTAGGTCCCGATTGTGGACTGGGATATGTAGAATACCAGGAAGATGATCACGGCAAAAATCGGAATGCCGATGATCTTATGGGTGATCACGCTGTCGATTTTATCCTGAAAGTTTTTATCCTTTGTAAGAACCTTTCTTTTCTCCACTTCCGAAACGAGACCGTTGACAAACGTAAAACGCTTTCTGTCAGCGGCTTCTACCGCGGCGCGGTCCTTCAAATCAATATCTTCCTGGACGTAAGGCGCCTTCTGTTCTGTACCGCTTACGGAAACGGCAGCCTGTACGACCTCCTTCAGGCCGTCGTGTCCGGAAGAGGTGGAGACGGTTTTAATGACCGGACAGCCCAGCTTTTCGGACAGAAGCTTTTCATTGATTTTCGTCTGTTTCCTGTCCGTAAGATCACTCTTGTTCAGAGCGACCACGACCGGAACGCCAAGCTCCAGAAGCTGTGTGGTGAAAAACAGACTACGGCTTAAGTTGGTCGCGTCAACGATGTTGACGATCACATCGGGACGCTCGTTCCTTACATAGCTGCTGGTGATGCTTTCCTCCGAAGTAAAGGGAGACATGGAATAGGCGCCCGGAAGGTCTACCGCCACGAGCTCTTCGCCTCCGTCATAATAAGCTTTTCTGATCAGGCTTTCCTTTCTTTCGACCGTAACACCGGCCCAGTTTCCGACGCGTTCATTTCTGCCTGTGAGCGCATTGTACATGGTTGTCTTTCCGCTGTTGGGATTACCCGCAAAAGCGATTCTCATACACATTTTCCTCCTTCATTCTGATTAGCATAAACTAACCGCATGGTAAAAAAAACAGCCGAAGCCATTTTTCCTTATATTGAAATAGCCTGCGCTAAATCAGTATCAATATTGTAGCGCCCGTCCTTAATGGAAACCACGCAGCCCCCCTTCGAATGGGAAACTACGGTAATGGGTTCTCCGCTGTAGCAGCCCAGAGAAAACAGAAAGGCTTCCAGATCCTCATCATCCGTGGTGATTTTCTGAATGATATATTCTTCGCCTTCCCTAGCGTCCAGTAAAGTCATAAGAGCAGATGACCTCCTCTCATAAGATGATTTTCAGATAGTTTGAACTAACTGATCGATTCGTAGATAGTCTAAACTAACAGGATGAATTTGTCAATCCCTTTTTCATTTGTTGTGTAATGGTTCCAAAAAGTTTATAATGACAGAAAAGAAAAATAAAAGGCCGCCTATGGCGGCGAAAGGAGCGGTAAGGATGGAGCGGGAAATTGATCTGGCGGAAGTGTCTGACGGGAAGCTGTATGGCGCGGAGGATCTGGTGAAGGTTGGCTGCGGGGACTGCGCGGGCTGTTCGTCCTGCTGCAGGGAAACGGGAAACACCATCATTCTGGACCCTTATGATATATGGGAGCTCGGCTGCGGGCTGAAAACGACGTTTGCCGCCCTGCTGGAAGAGGGCAGGATCGAGCTGAACATGGCGGACGGCGTAATTCTTCCGAACCTGAAGCTGAGAGAAAATGGAGAAGGCTGCAGCTTTCTGAACGGGGAAGGCAGATGTTCCATTCATGCGTTCCGCCCCGGTCTCTGCAGGCTGTTTCCCCTGGGAAGAGTGTATGAAGAGGACGGCTTCCATTATTTCCTTCAGATTCATGAGTGTCATAAGGAAAACCGGTCCAAGGTGAAGGTGAAGAAATGGATCGGAATTCCGGAAATCAAACGTTATGAGGCATTTGTGCTTGCCTGGCATGATTATCTGAAACGGGTGGGCGATGAGGTGAAGCATGCGCAGGAGGAAGCGCGGATGAAGGAATTGACGATGTCCGTGCTGAAACGTTTTTATCTGCAGCCATATGAAGAGAAGGATTTCTACAGTCAGTTTTATGAGCGCCTTGCACGGGAAAAGAACAGCGGCGGTCAGTCTTAGAAAAAACTTAAGAAATTTTGTTCTTGACGAGGATTCTCTGTGGGGTTAATCTGTTAAAGAGACATTAAGAAATTATTACATATTCTGAAATCTTTTCTGAAAATTCGACAAAGGAAAATAAGGAGCAGGTTCCCCATGAAATATAGATGCAGGCTTACGATAACGGCTGTCTGCCTGACAGCGGCTTTTTTTACGGCTTCTGCGCCGGTGCGGTCTTTTGCGGCGGAGGTTTCATCCAGTGCGGCTCTGGAGAGCGGGATGGAGACAGCGCCGGAAGAAACGGTGGAGACAGCACCGGAAGAAACAGTAGAAACAACAGCGGAAGCAATGACGGAAGAAACGATGGAGGAAACAGGAGAGGATTGGCCGGCAGAGCCATCCATTGTGGCGCCGTCCGGGGTTCTGATGGAGGCGTCCACCGGAACCGTTCTGTATGATAAGAACATGCATGAGCAGCATTATCCCGCCAGCATCACCAAGATCATGACGGCGCTGCTTGCCATTGAGAACTGCGAGCTGGATGAGATGGTAACCGTCCCTCATGAGGCTGTGTACATGGAGGATAAAGGTTCCCATATCGCTCTTGACGAGGGAGAAGAGCTGACGGTGGAAGACTGCCTGTACGCCATCATGCTGGCCTCCGCCAACGATGCGGCATATGCGCTTGCGATTCATGTGGGAGGAACCATTGAAAACTTTGCGGACATGATGAACCAGAGAGCGGAGGAGCTTGGCTGTGAGGATACTCATTTTACGAATCCGCACGGCCTTCCGGATGAAAACCATGTGACCAGTGCCTACGATATGGCGCTGATTACCAGAGAAGCGCTGAAGCACGACATTTTCCGCACGATTGCCGGAACCACCTTTTATGAAATACAGCCTTCCGCGAATCAGCCGGACCTGATTCCCATGTCCCATCATCACAAGATGCTGTTTAATGGAAAGTTCCATTATGACGGAGTATTCGCGGGAAAGAACGGCTATACGACAGTGGCGCAGAATACGCTGGTCACCTGTGCGGAACGGGATGGCATGGATCTGATCTGTGTCACCATGGAAACACAGGGACAGCAGGTATATACGGATGCGGCGACGCTGTTTGATTATGGCTTCGATCATTTTAATCTGGTAGATATCGGCGGAAGCGTTTCCGGCAGTACGACAGCTTCCATTCATGCAAGAACGAACGGCGTGGAAAGCGGTTCCGTGGTAACGGAAGAGATTCCGGTTCAGATGAAGGAAGACGGCTGTGTGGTGCTTCCGTCCAGTGTCACACTGGGGGATCTGGATGCTGACCTGTACTACGATACAGAGAATGCGCAGGAAGGGGAAAGCGCCACTCTGGAGTACAGCTACGCAGGCCGTGTGGTGGGACAGGCGCAGATCGTACTGCCGTCGTCCCTGGTGATTCCGGTGGAGACGGAGACTCCGGTGGAAACAGTGGTTCCTGAAGAGACGGAGAGGCAGGAAGGGAAAGGTTTCCCCTGGGTGTATCTGGTGATCGGGATTGTCGTTGTGGCTGCCCTTGGAGGGGGAGGATATCTCTTCGTTAGACGCCAGATCTGGAAAGCCAGATGGCGCAGAAGAAAACATGACGGGAAGGATCCGGTTTACCGCCGCAGCGTGAGAAGAAGCAACGTTTACCATATTCAGGCAAGAAAAAAACGCAGATGGTGGAAAAAGTAGCAGGCCATATTGCGTTTCACGGCTGAAAAGGATATGATGGGCATATAGCAAAACGGAATGCCGCCTGCGGCGGCTGAAAGGCGGAAGACAGCCTGAAGCCTGTCTTCCTGGAAGAATCACTTCGTGATTCTTCACCTGATTTAAATGCCGCCTGCGGCGGCTGAAAGGAGAGGTTATGGGGGTTTTTAAGTGGGTGAAGGCAGCAGTTGCTGCGGCAGCCGTACTTCTGTGTGTGGTTCCGTTGAAGGCGGATGCGGCTGAACTGATCCAGTCGTCCGTTTATGGGCAGGTCTATGTGATGGATGAAAACGGTGTAAACGGCCTGATGTTTACACAGGAAGGAGATGCCGTCACGCAGTTTATGAGGGAGACGGCTTCAGATCCGTATTTTGTCAGATATAACAGTTTCGACAATGTTCTGGCAAAGCTGAAGGCAACGGCTGTTTCCAGCATTGTGCTGGATGGAAACGGAAATGCGGTTTCTGTGAAGGACGCCGCGATGCTGGCACAGGAAGCGGCGGCGCATCTGAACAACGTGGCCGCGATGGATGCGATGAGTGAGGAGGAAAAGCTGGCACTGGAAAATCAGCAGCTGGCACAGCTGAACCAGCAGGCCGTCATGGTGGCGGGCATGGCCCAGCAGGCCGCCCTGCTTCAGCAGCTTGCGGCATCTTCCGCTTCTCCTGAGGAAGCGGCGGCGCTCCAGATCTATGCGGATATGTGCGCGCAGCTTCAGGCGCTGATCACTGCCAAGCAGCAGGTTGTGCTTCTCTATCAGCAGCAGGCCGATCCGGCTGTCTGTCAGCAGGCTCTTCTGAATGTACAGAACCTTGCGGCAGCGGTGCAGCAGTCGACTGCCCAGCTTGCGCTTTACGAACAATAAAATTTCTCCTGTGGCGAACAGAACAGGAATGAAAAAACGGGGCCGGACAGATTCCGGCCCCGTTTTTGACTTTGCAGGGCTGCGGCATTTTATTTTCTCAGTTCTTTTATTTCCTGAAGAAGCTGAAGATCTTCAGCGGTCAGCTTCAGATTGGTTCCGATCTGTCTGCCGTCCGGGGAAGTGACGGTAACGTCTATGATGGTTCCCTCCTCCAGTGTGTTTCTGGACGCTGCGTTCAGAAACGCCGGAAATTTGGGATGCCGGGCCTGAAACTGTTCCCAGGCACTTTTCAGCTGCAGCAGCCTGAGTGGATTGATACCGTTCATTCTATGCTTTGTTTCCTTTCCGATTTCTGTGTGGATTCAGTTTATACGAAGGGGGACGGATTGTCAAATCTTATCGGAAACGGTTGAAAAGGAGGAGGCATTTACGGTATAATGATTGCGCAAAGCGCAATCCGGCACGATTACATCGTGCCGCCCCGCTCCGCGGGGATTATACCGGCAACCCACGGCTTGTGGGGAAAATGCCGCTTCTGGCGGCGCTTTCCCCTCTGCGCACGTGGTATAATGATTGCGTAAAAAGGAGCGGAAGAAAGAGGAAACATGATTTTTAAATGCAGAAATTGCGGCGGAAATGTGGTGTATGATCCGGAACAGGGGAAAATGCACTGTCCATACTGTGACGGAGTGGATACCCAGGAACAGGAGGCAGGGGATGGGCAGCCGGTCTGTAAGAACTGCGGCGCTCCCCTGGAGGCGGGTGAGTTCGGTTCTGCCGTAAAGTGCGCGTACTGCGGACAGTATACGATTCTGGATGAGCGGATCGGGGATGCATACCGTCCCCGTTTCATTCTGCCGTTCCGGATTGGAAAGAAGGAGGCATCTGAATGCCTGCAGAGAGAATTTAAGAACCGGATTTTCGCGCCGGATTCATTTCTGTCGGATGCGACGCTGGCACGGATGGAAGGAAGTTATGTTCCGTTCTGGCTGTATGATATGTCGGCGGACTGCCATTATGATGGAACGGGAACCAGAGTGCGGGTCTGGAGAAGCGGGGATACGGAATACACGGAAACCTCATGGTTTCATATCCTCCGTGACATGAAGGTGCAGTTTGAGAAAATTCCGGCTGATGCCTCAGGACAGCTGCCGGATGAGATCATGGATCTGATGGAGCCCTATGAATACGGCGGTCTTCAGGATTTTGCGCCGGAATATATGTCCGGCTTTTTGGGAGAGGTGTATAACGGGCCCAGTGAAGAATATGCGCCCAGAGCGCAGGAGAAGGCGAGAGCGGATGCGAAAAGCCTGCTGATGCAGACCGTTTCAGGATATTCCACGGTGGTTCCAAATCATGAGACGGTGGACATCAGGCAGCAGGATGCCCGGTACGCCCTGCTTCCGGTCTGGTGCTACCGGTATCGCTATCGGGACAGGGACTATGACTGTTTTGTAAACGGGCAGACAGGAAAAATGGCCGGAGAGCTTCCGTTGTCCATTCCCTGTATGCTGCTTTACGGGGGGACATTTTTCGGGTGCCTTACGGCGGTGCTGATGCTGATATGGGCTTGTATTTCGCTTCTGTAGGAGAGGGAGAGATTGGACAACAGAGATATCAACTGGAAAAAATACGTTTCTTACTTTAAATTCTGGTTTCTTGCCATACTTCTGCTTGCCGTGCTGTTTGTGGTTCTTCTTGCGGTCCGTGGAAGAGGAAGCACGGCGGAGCGGACGAATCAGGAATGCGATACGCAGGAGAGAGTGTTTGATTATGCGGATGTGCTGACCGGAGAGCAGGAGGAAGCGCTGAGAGTGCTGATCGCGGAAAAAGAGAAGCGAACCGCCTGCGATATTGTTCTGGTTACGCTGAACGAATCCCTTGCGGATTATGCGGCAGTTTATGAGGATGAGCTGGGGTATCTCACTCCTGACCGGTATACGATGGTATATGCGGATAATTTTTATGATGAACATAAATTCGGTTATGACAGGCCATATGGGGATGGGGTTCTGCTTCTGGACAACTGGTACCGGGAAGCGGACGGGGGTGTTTATTCCTGGCTGAGTACCTGCGGCAGGGCGAAAGAACGATTTTCTTCATCCATGAGTGACGCTCTGCTTACGGAGGCGCTTGCGAATGTGGACCAGGATCCGTATGGAGCCTATGTAAAATATGTAAATCTGTTTGCGGAGATGATGACGGAAAGCGGTTCCACGCCTGACATTCCGGTGCTGGTCCCTCTCGTGATGGCGGTTCTCGGAACGGTTTTGTTCGTGGGAAGCGCACTGAAAAACCACAGAGGAAGCAAAACCGTGAATCTCACCACCTATGTGGAGGGCGGAAGGCCCGAGCTTAAGCGGCGGGAGGATATTTTCCTGAGAAAAACAGTGACAAAAAGACATATAGAAAGAAATACCGGAAGCGGCGGAGGCGGCGGGGGCGGCCATCACACCTCATCACGGGGCGTTTCTCATGGAGGCGGCGGCCACAGAAGGTAGAGAGGAAAGGGGTTATTACAATGAAACTGCAGTATCTGGGACATTCCTGCTTCAAAATTGAGGCAGAGGGGTATGAAATCGTGCTGGATCCTTATGAAAAGGGTTCGGTGCCCGGACTGAAAGCGCTTGAGGTGGAGGCGGATCAGTGTCTGTGCAGCCATGGACACGGTGACCACTGCGGCCTGGAGTGGATCCGGCTGAAAAACAGAGGGGTGGACAGCCCGTTTAAGATCGAACGGCTGGAAAGCTGGCACGACGGGGAAAAGGGATCGCTTCGGGGAAGCAACGTCATTCATATCCTTCAGGCGGATGGGCTGAAGGTCATCCATCTTGGAGACATTGGATGCATACCTGAAAAGTGGCAGCTGGAACGGATGGAGAACGCGGATGTGATCATGGCGCCGGTGGGCGGATATTATACGGCGGAGCCGGAGGTGATCAGGGAGCTGATCGGCAGGCTTTCTCCGGCCGTTATGATTCCCATGCATTATCGCACGGAAAAAAGCGGCTTTCCGGTTCTGAAGACCTGTGAAGAGTATTTGAAGGATTGTGAAAATGTGACGAAATACGATACGGACAGCATTCTGCTGGAGCCGGGAGACGGTGAGGAGGAAGAGACGGCGAAGGCTTTGGCCTCTCCCGCCGTGTATGCGGAGCATACACATACGTCATCCACAAGAATCGTGGTATTGAAACAGTGGGCGCTTGGTATTTGAGAGTAAGAAAACGGACTTCCGTCGAAGTCCGTTTTATGATGTCCAACTCAGGCTTTGACTTCAAAACCATGCAGCCAGTCCGCCTTCAGGAAGTAGATCAGAAAGACGATGGAGCTTAAACACCAGGTAATAGGATAGGCCCAGAATATCACCCGGATGGAAGGAATGATGCGTACGGCGATGGTTATGTAGCTGATTCGGATCACACACCAGCAGCAAAGCATGACCAGCATGGGGACAGCAGCCCGTCCAGCGCCCCGGAGAATACCCGCGACACAATGGGAGAAGGACAGCAGGAAGTAGAACAGGGTGACGGTCCTTGCCTGGGCGACGCCGTAGGCGACTACATGGGGATCGCTGTTGAAAGCAGCGATGAGAAGCGGGGCGGCAAGATTGATGGCAAGGCCCACCAGCTCAGCCATGATAACGGAGCAGAGGATGCCGAACCTGGCTCCTTTTTTGGCGCGATCATACTGCCCGGCGCCCAGATTCTGGCTGATGAAGGTGGTCAGGGACATGGCAAAACAGGTGATGGGAAGAAAGCCGAAGCCTTCGATTTTCGAATAGGCTCCGCAGCCTGCCATGGCCAGAGCGCCGAAGCTGTTGATATTGGCCTGCACCACCACATTCGCAACGGAAATGATGGAATTCTGAAAACCGGAGGGAAGGCCGTTTTGAATGATCTGTTTCAGATAAAAGCCGTGAAAACGGATTTTTTCAGGGTGAAGCCTGTAGTCCTCGGGACTTTTCAACAGCTGAAGCAGGCAGAGGATGGCGCTGACGAACTGGGAAATGATGGTCGCAAAAGCGGCGCTTCCCACACCCATATGGAATCCTCCTACGAACAGAAGATCCAGAACCACGTTTACCACAGAAGAGATGATCAGGTAGATCAGAGGGTGGGTGCTGTCGCCCACGGACTGAAGGATGCCGACAAAAACATTATAAAGCACGAACGCGATGGAACCGCAGAAATAGATGCGGAAGTAGGTGATGGAATTGGGCAGCACATTTTCCGGCGTGCCCATCCATACCAGCAGCACGGGAGCGAGCAGAAGGCCGATTATGGTGAGCAGCACACCGGCCACCAGGCCGAATGCCACTGTTGTGTGGATGGCCTTCTGTACCTTGTCGATCTGTCTGGCACCATAATATCTGGCAATGACGACGCCCGCGCCGATGGAAATGCCGTTGAAAAAGCCCACCATCAGAAAAATGAGGCTTCCGGAGGAGCTTACGGCCGCCAGGGCCTCGCTTCCAAGAAAGTTTCCCACGATCAGAGAATCCGCAGTATTATAAAGCTGCTGAAAGAGATTCCCGAGAAAAAGCGGGATGGCAAAAGCAGTAAGTTTTTTGGCGATAGATCCCTCGGTCATGAGAGTGGACTGACTTTGGCTTTTCATAAATTCCTCTTTCCTGCCGCGTCACCGGCACTATAATTTGGTGAAAAAGGGCGAAGCCCAATTCTTAATTATAGCACGGAAATGGAAAAAACAAATCCTTTTACTTAAAATATTTTCGAAAAGGTGTTATGATGGGGTTACAGTTCACTCGTCCGCCAGAACCAGTCAGATGTCGTGCTTGCACGAACAGATGACTGGCTCTGAGTGGACGATGGGAGCGCCGGTTTAATGAGCAAGAAATCGCCAAGGGCGATTTCTCGTAGCTGCGAAGCAGCGGAGAGCGCGAAGCGCGGCTTTGCGAATGGCGCGGAGTGAACTGTAACATGATGGACCAGAAAGGGACTGCCTGGCGGCATTTCATACAAAGCCGTTGTCAGGCAGGAAAGGAGGAAGGTATGGACCAGGAATTATATGAAAGAGCGGGCACCTGGTTTGAGGCGCACAGGAAGGAGCTGGTTCAGGATATCGTGAGACTGGTGCGGATCCCCAGTGTTTCTGATCCGGATTCAGGCATGCCGCCCTTTGGCGCGGCTTGCCGCGAGGTGATGGATGAGATGCTTCAAATCGGAAGAGAGCACGGATTCGTCACGGAAAATTATGACTACCGTGTGGGGAGCATTGGAACCGGTGAGAAAAACTGGGAAAAACATGATCGGCTTCTGGAATCATCTGGATGTGGTTCCCGCAGGGAATTTCTGGGAGTATGAGCCCTTTGAACCGGTTATGAGGGAACATTTTCTGATCGGCCGGGGCACGCAGGACAATAAGGGACCTGCCGTTGGAATGCTGTATGTAATGCAGTGTCTGCGGGAGCTTGGCGTTCCGCTTAAGCATGAGCTCTGTCTGTTCGTAGGCTGTGACGAGGAGCGGGGGATGGAAGATCTGGCATGGTACCGTGCCAATCACCCCTGTCCGGCAATGTCTATGATTGCGGACAGCGGTTTTCCGGTCTGCTATGGAGAAAAGGGAATCATGGAGGGACAGCTTGCCGCCACAGGGGAGTGGTCAGACGCAGTGATTTCCTGTCAGGGAGGCAGCGCGGGAAACATGATTCCGGATCTGGCCCTGGCGGTTTTGAAGAAGGATGAAGCCATCTGGCAGGAGCTGCAGGCAAGGACCGCAGGTCAGGGAGCAGAGAGCCGGAATATTTTTCTGGAGCAGACGGAGGAAGGAATAAGGGTGACGGCGAGGGGGACCGCAAAACACAGCGCGTTTCCGGAAGGAAGCCGCAATGCGATTTATGAGCTGGCATCCTTCCTGGCCGCTTTGGACAGCCTGGAGGAAGGGGACAGAGAGCTGTTTCGCAGCATTGCTTTTCTTTCGGAGAAATACGATGGAATCAATCTGGAAATCAGCTATGAGGATGCGGTTTCCGGGCGCACTACCTGCGCCGCCACGGTGCTGACCATGGAAAAACGCCGACCGGTTCTTAACCTGAATATCAGGTACGCCATTACAGACGATCCGGGACGGCTGCAGGAAGGGATCCGTAAGGCTGCCGGAGCAAAAGGATATCAGTGGAGACTGGAACGGGACAGCGCTCCGAACTATTTCCCGAAGGAGCATCCGGCTGTCAGCCTGCTTACCGGGCTGTATCAGGAGGTCACCGGAGAGAGGACGGAAAGCTTTGTCATGGGCGGAGGAACCTATGCGAGAAAGCTTCCCAATGCCTTTGCCTACGGCATTGGGGGGATGCGGGAAAGTGAACAGGATGTTCAGGCGAAAAAGAGGCTGTTCAAACCCGGCCACGGCGGGGCCCATGAGCCGGATGAAGGGCTGAATGTAAGACAGCTTCTGGAAGCGCTCAGGATTTACGTCGTGGGGATTGCGGCGCTGAATGACTGCCCGCTGCAGATGGAAAAGGGCTCTCATACATGATGGTTCAGACAGGATGGAACAGAATAAGAAAAAGCCGATGCCTGCGGCGGAATGGAGATTAAAATGAAAAGGTACTGGTCTTATATTGTAAAGTCCACGGAAAAAACAGTGGAGGATTATCTGGCAAAGCAGGTGAGAGACAGCTCCCGGCCTGATGACGGATGTATGCCGGGGGAGATTGTGGAGGGAAAGCGCACGATTTACCTGCTGACGGATGCGGTATGCCTGTATTTCTGCAGAGAAAGCAGGTATTACAGGGATGAAAAGCTCTTTGAAGCTGTGAAAAGTGGGGTGAGCTTCATTGAAAGATGGCAGAGGGATGACGGAAGCCTGGATTACCCGGCCTGCAATTTCTATTCCGCGCCGGATACCGCTTTCTGTTTCCGCAGACTGTACGGGGCCTGGACGATTCTTGGAAAATATGCGGAGACAAAAGAAGAAAAGGAACTGGAAAACAGATATCTGGTTCTGATGCTTCGCTGCATTCCGATCCTTCTCTACGGCGGCTTCCATACGCCGAATCACCGCTGGTCGGTGATGTCTGTGCTTTTTACCCTTGTAAATGTGGTGGAAAAGCATGGAGAAGCTGCACTGGAGATCCCCCGTTATCCAAAGGAGTATTTCACGCAGGAACAGATTCCTCACACGGTGGAGGAGCTGACCGAAAAGCTGAAAGCGCGCGCCGGTCAGTATCTGGCGGAAGGAATTGATGGGGATGAGGATGGAGAATACGCGGAGCGTTCTACCGGAAACTATAACGCTGTGGTGGACAAGTGCCTGATTTCTGCTTATGAGGCCACCGGCAATGAAGCGTTTCTGGGCTATGTGGAAAGAAACCTGGATATGATGCTTTATTATATCGATGGGGACGACACCATTTTTACACAGAATTCTACCAGACAGGATCATGGGACAGCACAGTATCCGGATAAATATTTTTACCTCTATACCTATATGGCTGCGAAAACGGGGAACCCGCTGTTTGACGCTGCGGCTCACAAGAGCATTAAGGACAATATGGAACGTGCCCTGCCTGCACCGGACTGTATGTATATTTTCATGATGTACGACTGGCTGCTGGAGTATGAGTTCAGGGGCTATGGCTATCTTTCCGAATACCGCAGATTTTTCCGCGGTTCCCAGGTACTCCGCGTGAAAAAGGAGAATTATGTCTACAGTGTGCTGAACAACAAGGCGGCTTTCCTGTTCCTGAAATTCGGAACCCTTCCCATCGGCCTGCGCATCGGGGAATCCTACTGTGATATCCGGAACTTCATTCCGAAATCCATTGAGGTGAAGGACAACGGCTGTGTGCTGAAAGCGGAAGCGGGAGGCTGGTATTATCAGCCATTCAAAGAAAGTCAGGGAACCAGCGACTGGTGGGCAATGGATCATACCAAGCGGGATAAGGTATATACCAGCACGGTTGCGATTACCGTGACCATTTCCGAACTGGAAAAGGGGCTGGAATTCAATGTAAAGGCAGAGGGAATGAGCGGCCTTCCGCTCCGCGTGGAGCTGGATGTTCCTGCCGGTGTGATTCTGGAAAACGACACTGTACACCTGACAGCAGGAAAGGGAGAGAGCATCATCCTGAAGAGCGGCCTGCTCAATCTGCATGATGATGCGAAAAAGATTGTGATCGGTCCCGGATATGGAACCCATGCGTTCCGGGGACATTATTCCGGAGAGGAACGCAATGAGGACGGCTACAGCATTTTCCTGAACGATTATACACCCTATGACCGTACCTTCCGCATTGTGAAGGAAAGATGAAAATAAGAGACGAAGCCTCCCTGTGCCTGCGGGCCGGGGAGGCTTCTGACAGAAAAAGCTCTTGAGGGACGGATTACTGTTTGCCGGCCTGCCAGTGAAGCAATGTCCGTGAAAGTAACATCAGGTTGACAGAACAATCTTACACCCATATAATCAAATTAAGTTATACAGGGGCTTCAAACATGCCTTTGTCATTTCTATATGATTTGTGCGTTCGCACATTCTTTTTGGCAGTTTCTGCCAGACACTCATTACCACATCAAATACAGGCAGGAACAGCTGAAAGAATAAAATACCGGAGAGGATTGTGCAGAATCTGCATGATAAAGGAAAAGAAAAGACGTGCGGGAATCTGTTTTTTGAGGTATACTGTTGATACTATGTGGAAGGTATGCGCTCTGTTCCTGAAAAAGAACGGCAAAGAGCAGAATACGCTTCTGTCATTTCATTGTCGCCGGCCAGGGCGGCTGCACGAACCGCTGATTCGTGCCGAAAGGAGGAAAAACCAATGAAAATCGCATTAATCAATGAAAACAGCCAGGCCGCAAAGAACGAGCTTGTGGAGAGCGTTCTGAAAAAGGTTGTGGAGCCCATGGGACATGAGGTCGTCAATTATGGTATGTACAGCGCGGATGATGAAAACCAGCTTACCTATGTGCAGAACGGAATTCTGGCGGCAATTCTGCTGAATTCCGGAGCGGCTGATTACGTGGTAACTGGCTGCGGCACCGGAGAGGGCGCAATGCTTGCCTGCAATTCCTTCCCCGGCGTGCTGTGCGGACATATTGTAGATCCTTCCGATGCTTATATGTTCGCTCAGATCAACGATGGCAATGCCATCGCCCTGCCTTTTGCAAAGGGCTTCGGCTGGGGCGCTGAGCTGAATCTTCAGTACATCTTTGAGAAGCTGTTTGAGGGCGAGAGCGGACAGGGCTATCCCAAGGAGAGAGTGATTCCCGAGCAGCGCAACAAGAAGATTCTGGATGAGGTGAAGAAGATCACCCACACGGACCTGGTTACGATTCTGAAGAGTCTGGACAGAGATCTGGTGAAAGGCGCGATCAGCGGAAAGCATTTCCGGGAGTATTTCTTCGCAAGCTGCAAGGATGAGAAAATTGCGGCATGTGTAAAGGAACTGCTTGAGGCGTAAGCCTGCTTAACTAAAAAAAGACGGCACAGCTTCTGAAAATCGGAGGCTGTGCCGTTTGTTTTTGATTGAAAATCACATCACTGTTGATGAATCGAAGAAGCCTTATGCCAGCGTCTGTTTCATCATCTCATAAGCACCCTTTTCTTCGATCAGCATCAGGTCTTTGCAGACGGCTGATTCCAGGCCGGGAATTTCTGTAAGATCCATACCCCAGTAGTCAGTCCGGGAGAGGACAGCATGGGTCAGCGCTTCGGCGCTGTCATCCTTGTGGGCATAGAAGAATTCCAGAACCTCTTTTGTATCGTTGATGGTGTACTCATTTCCCTTCGGACGGGTTCCGATGAGCCCGGCATCCGTGAGCTTCGTTCCATGGTAGAAGGCGATGTAGAAGGCAAGGGAAGCCGTCAGGCAGACGGGCAGTGTCCCGTTTTTTTCCACGTAGCCTTTCAGGGAAGGCAGCACCCTTGCCTTCCATTTGGAGGTGGAGTTTAAGGAAATGGAAAGGAGCGCATGGTCGATGAAGGGATTGCGGAACCGTTCCGTTACGGAAGCCGCAAAGTCCTTCAGCTCTGCTTCCGGCAGGGTGAGGGTGGGGATGATTTCCTCATAAATGGCCTTGTTCATGAAGCCGCGGATCACATCGTCCGCCATGCAGTCGCGCACGATATCCTGTCCGGCCAGATAGGCGCCGAGCACCATGGAGGTATGCGCACCATTCAGAATGCGGACCTTGCGCTGCTTGTAGGGCTTGTGATCATCCGTGACCAGAATGGGAAGCCCTGCCTTTTCAAAGGGGAGCTCTTCCTTTAAGGACTGCGGTCCTTCGATGACCCAGAAGCCGAAGACCTCTCCGGTATCCATGACGTTATCAATGTAGCCGTTTTCTTCGTTCAGAGCATCCGCTTCCGCTCTGGGGAAGCCGGTTACGATGCGGTCAACCAGCGTGGAGCAGAAGATGTTTTCCTTCTCGAGCCAGGTGAGGAAATCGGCGCCAAGGTTCCACTGCTCGGCGTACTTTTTCACGCACTTTTCCAGCTCTTTTCCGTTGTCATCGATCAGCTCACAGGCCAGAATGATGAAGCCCTTTCCCGGCTCGCTGCCAAAGGTCTGGAAGCGCTTATAGAGAAACTGGGTGAGCTTGCCCGGGTAGCTGGACGCCGGACGGTCGGTGAACTGGCAGGAGGCGTCGTAAGTGATGCCAGCCTCTGTAGTATTGCAGGAGATGAAACGCAGCTCGGGATTTTCCGCGCATTTCAAAACCTCGTCAAAATCGGTATAGGAATTCAGGCAGCGGCTCACGCAGGAGATAATCCGTTTCCGGTTCACCTTCTGGCCGTTCTCACTGCCGCGCAGATACAGGGTGTAGAGCCCCTCCTGTTCATTGATGGCTTCCTTCAGGTCGAAGGCGCCGGGGATGGGAGCGATGGGCTGAACCAGAACGACCTTGCTGTTGAAGTTGGCTTCCTCGTTCATCCGGTCGATAAAATAATCCACGAAGGCGCGCATGAAATTGCCTTCTCCGAACTGAATGACACGCTCCGGGGCATTTTTAAGAAGATAGCCGTCATAACCGTTTTCCTGCAGTGTCTGATAACATATTTTTTTCATTTTCTTTTCCTCCAGTTTATTATTACAGGGTTACTCCCTGTTTGAAGATCGCCATATCATGGAAGCCTGCTGCCTCCGATTTTACCTGTTCCCCGCTCGCAACACGGAGAACATAGTCGAACAGCTGCTCTGAAAGCTCGGAAAGAGATGTCCCTTCCAGCAGTGCGCCGCAGTTGAAGTCGATCCAGTTCTTCTTCTTTTCATAAAGAGGCGTGTTGCTGGAAATTTTCACCGTGGGGACCGGGGAGGCGAAGGGCGTTCCACGGCCGGTGGTGAACAGGACGATCTGTGCGCCTGACGCGGCGAGGGCGGTGGAGGCTACCAGATCGTTGCCGGGAGCGGACAGCAGGTTCAGGCCGCGGTTTTTCACAGGCTCTCCGTAGGAAAGCACGCCTTTTACCGGAGCGGAGCCGGATTTCTGGGTACAGCCAAGAGATTTGTCCTCCAGAGTGGAGATGCCGCCCTTCTTGTTGCCGGGTGAAGGATTCTCATAAATGCTCTGGCCGTGGGCGGTGAAATAGTTCTTGAAATCGTTGATCAGCTTTACGGTCTGATCAAAAAGAGCCTCGTTTTCACAGCGGTTCATGAGAAGGGTTTCCGCACCGAACATTTCAGGAACTTCGGTCAGGATGGTGGTGCCGCCCTTACTGATGAGAAGGTCGGAAAAGCCGCCTACCGTGGGGTTCGCCGTGATGCCGGAAAGACCGTCGGAGCCGCCGCATTTCATGCCGATGACCAGCTCGCTGCAGGAAATGGGCTCCCGTTTCGCTTTTCCGGCGTATTCTGCAAGAGAACGGAGAATGGAGACGCCTTCTTCAATCTCGTCGTCGCATTCCTGTGCCACAAGAAAACGGATTCGTTCGGGATCGTAGTCGCCGATATATTTTTTCAGCTCGCCAATGTTGCTGTTTTCACAGCCGAGTCCCAGCACAAGCACACCGCCCGCATTGGGGTGGTGGATCAGGTCGGCAAGGATCTGACGTGTATTTTCCTGATCCTCGCCCATCTGGGAGCAGCCGTAGGGGTGGGAAAAGGAAACGACGGCGTCAATGCTGCCGTTCACCAGATCCTGTGCCTGCCTCGCGATTGCTGCGGCAACATCGTTCACGCAGCCCACCGTGGGGATGATCCACAGCTCGTTGCGTACGCCTGCCTTTCCGTCTGAGCGGCGGTAACCCTGGAAAAAAGCTTCTTCGGTGGCGGCCACCGACGGATGGGTGGGGCGGTAAGTATAGGAGAGCACCCCGTCCAGCGCAGTTTTTAGGTTATGGGTATGTACGTGCGCGCCCTGCGGGATATCCGCGCAGGCGGTGCCGATGGGCTCCCCGTATTTGATGACGGGAGAACCGGCCGGAATATCCGTAAGGGCAAATTTATGCCCGGCGGGGATATCCTCCTTAAGAAGAAAACCGGGTTCCTTTCCGGCTTCGGACTGGCCGGGATTGCTTTCGGAAATCCAAGTCCCCTCCGACAACGGCTGAAGCGCCACGGCAACGCTGTCCTTCGGATGGATTCGAATGCAGGTCTGCATGGTTTCGCTACCTCACTTTCCACCGCGTAAGCGGCATTAGATATTTCTTTTTTGGTTGTGTAAGCTCTTACATTTAAAGTACACCTGTTTACCCATGAAGTCAAGTCTTTCATTGACTTTTCTGCTTATGTGGAATATAATGAAGAAAAAGTTTTGTAAGCGTTTACATGAAGGGCTTATGCCTTTCTTCATTATTTTACGCCGCCTGTATGCGGCAGAAAGAAGAGGTTGGCACGAACCTTCGTTTCGTGCCGAAGAATGGCTTACGCCATTCTTCCTATGATTTTAGTGCCGCTTGCGCGGCAGAAAGAGAGGTAGAGATGAAAGCATTTATGGACAGGGACTTTTTACTGAGTACGGAGACGGCGAAGAAGCTTTTCCATACTTATGCGGAGAGCATGCCGGTTCTGGACTATCACTGTCACATCAACCCGCAGGAGATCGCGGAGGACAGGAAATTTGACAACATCACGCAGGTATGGCTGGGAGGGGATCATTATAAATGGCGTGCCATGCGTTCCAACGGGGTAGAGGAGTATTACATTACCGGAAATGCGCCTGACAGGGAGAAGTTCCAGAAGTGGGCGGAAACGCTGGAACTCGCCATCGGCAATCCGCTGTTTCACTGGAGCCACCTGGAGCTGCAGCGCTTTTTCGGCTATACCGGCGTGCTGAACGGTGAGACCGCTGAAGAGGTCTGGAATCTCTGCAATGAAAAGCTTCATGAGGACAGCATGAGCGTCCGCAACCTGATCCGTCAGTCCGGTGTGACGCTGGTGTGCACCACGGATGATCCGGCCGATGACCTGAGATGGCATAAGCAGATCGCGGAGGATAAGAGCTTTGAGGTACAGGTGCTTCCCGCCTGGAGACCGGACAAGGCCATGAATCTGGAAAAGCCGGATTACGCGGATTATCTGAAGAGGCTGGGCAGTGCGGCAGGAATGGAGATCAGAAGCTTTGCCGATCTGAAGGAAGCGCTGAAGAAGAGAATGGCATTCTTTGCGGAAATGGGATGCCGCGCCAGCGATCATGCGCTGGAATATGTGATGTGCGTTCCGGAGACGGATGAAAATCTGGAGAAGATTTTCGCAAAGCGTCTTGCCGGAGAGCGGATCACCAGGGAAGAGGAAATGAAGTTCAAGACCGCTTTCATGCTGTTTGTGGCCGGAGAATATTCCAGGCTCGGCTGGGCAATGCAGCTTCACTACGGCTGTAAGCGCGACAACAATACTGCGATGTACAGCCTCCTTGGACCGGATACGGGCTTTGACTGCATCAACAACTATGCTCCGTCCGCACAGCTTGCGGATTTCCTGGATCTTCTGAACAGGGGCGGACATCTGCCCAAGACGATCATCTACAGCCTGAATCCAAACGACGATGAGTCGATCGGAAGTATTCTCGGCTGTTTCCAGAATTCGGATGCGGTGGGCAAGATTCAGCAGGGCTCCGCATGGTGGTTCAATGACAACAAGACGGGAATGATGAAGCAGATGACTTCCCTGGCGAACCTTGGACTGCTTGGAAATTTCGTCGGTATGCTGACGGACTCCAGAAGCTTCCTTTCCTACCCCAGACATGAATACTTCCGCAGAATCCTCTGCGAGCTGGTCGGCGGCTGGGTGGAAAACGGCGAGTTTCCGGACGATGAGAGGATGCTGTCCCGTATTATCAGGGGAATTTCCTATAACAACGCAGTTCGTTACTTTGGATTTGACCTGGAAGAAAAGTAAGACGATATATGACAACATAAAGAACGGCCGGGAGGCAGGTGAAAAAATCATCGGCCTCCCGGTTGCTTTGATTGGGATAAATGTTTCGGAATGTAAAATTCCCGGCAGCCTGTACACGGGGCTGCGGCCTGTCATTTTCGACTTTTTGTGGTCGCCCGCCGGATCAGGTTGGCGGAATACATGGTCCTCTCCGGTACATCCTTTCCTTCCAGAACCTGCATGAGCAGGGAGACGGCGGTGGTGCATAAGAATTCCACCCGGTTGTCTGCTGTAGTAATTTCCGGAGTGCTGCAGATGGAAAGCAGGGAATTGTTGTAGCCGGTGATCTGAATGTCCTCCGGAATCCGTTTTCCTGCATTGAGAGCGTACTTGACGGCGCCGGCGGCCAGCTCATCATCGGTAGAGAGGCAGGCATCAAAGGAAACGCCGCGCGCCTCCAGATCGCGCAGGAATTGTGCGGTTTCCGGAATCCCGGCCGGACAGAGGAAGGAGCGTTCTTCCGGAGTTTCATGTCCCGCAGGGATGTCCGCGAGAGTATTCTCCTGTGAGGTGTGCTCTTTCAACGTATGCTCTGAAAGAGCACGGCAGAAGCCGGAAAGCTTCTGCTTCCCGCTATAGCTCAAGGAACGATAGAGAAAGATCGGACGTTTACAGCCAAGCTCAAGAAGCTCGTCCGTCATCTCTTTTACGGCAAGGGCATCGTCACAGACGACGGAATAGGCGCCGCTTCCGGCAAGAACACCGTTCAGAAGAAATACCGGGACCTTTTTTGCCGCATCATACAGATAGGCGTTGTCCTCATCCTTTTCCTCGATGAACTGGGAGCCGGCCAGAATCAGGGCGTCCACGTTGCGGGACAGAAGGAGCTGAAGATATTTTTCCTTTTCCTCCAGCTTGTAGCCGGTACAGCAGAGCATGGAAGCATAGGAATTTTTCCAGAGCTCCCGCTCCAGCCAGTAAATGACCCGTGCCAGGTAGATATCAGAGGAATCGGCGCAGAGAATGCCCACCGTGCGCATGGTGTTCAGGCCAAGCCCGCGGGCAAAGGCATTCGGCGTATAGCCGTTCTGCTCCATGACGTCAAGCACTTTCTGTCTGGTGGTTTCGCTGACCTTGTCGCTTCCATTCAGAACCCGGGAAACGGTGGCGATGGATACGCCTGCAAGTTTGGATATATCGTAAATATTCGTAAGAAGTCCTCCCTTCAGGGGCTGATGCCGGTTAAAATCGAATAAGCTGGCTCTATTATAGCAGGGTTTTTCCGGATTGTCATTCCAATTCAGGGAGCGGAGAATGGAGGGGTGGTTGAAAAATGCGCTCGATAGCGCATTTTTCAACCTGGATTTGTGCCGAAGCGTCACAAATCCTAAGACTACAAATCCCATTATGGGATTTGTAGTCTTGCGCAGCGCCGAATTGGAGATTCGGCGCGCGTGCCTCAGCGTAAAACGCTTCGGCAAGGAGGTTATTTATGGAAACATTTCGTTTCGCAATTATGGGAGCGGGGAATATCGCAGGAAAATTCTGTGAGGCAGCGCGCATGGCCGGCTGCGAGGTCGCTGCTGTGGCGAGCAAGTCCGCAGAAAGGGCCGGGAAATGGGCGGCAGAGAATGGAGTCAGCGGCTCCTATGGAGATTATGAACGGATGCTGGAAAAGGAAAAGCCGGACTGCGTTTATATCGCCACTACGCCGGATTCCCACTATGAACTCACCATGCTGTGTCTGGACCACGGCGTTCCGGTTCTGTGTGAAAAAGCGGCATTTTTGAACAGCGCGCAGGCGCAGGAGGTGTTTTCCCGATCTGAAAAGGAAGGAATCTTTGTGATGGAAGCGCTCTGGAGCAGGTTCCTTCCGGCGGTGAAGCAGGCGCGGGAGTGGATCAGGCAGGAATACGCGGGAAAGCCTTCCTTTGCACAGATCGATATCGGCTTTCTGGCTCCGCCGGATGCCGGAAACCGTTACCGGAATCCGCTGCTGGGCGGCGGCGCAGCCTACGACATCACAGTGTATGTCTATGAGATTGCCAGATTTCTGCTCGGAGAGGAGGACAGCCTTACGGCATCTGCGGTCTGGGGGCCGACAGGGGTGGATGTGACGGATCATGTGGTGCTTCATTTCCCGGAAATGTGCGCCTCCCTTACCGCGAGCTTCGATGCGGCTCTGGAGGAAAAAGCGGTTATTTACGGAGACAGGGGGCGGATTGTGCTTCCCCATCCGCATTATGCGTCGGAGGCTTTTTTCTATCCGCAGGATGGCGGAGAAGGGATTTCTTTCCGGGATACGGAAACGAAAAACGGTTTTATCTATGAAATTCAGGAAACCGTTTCCTGCATCCGCGCAGGCAGGGGGGAAAGCCGGGTAGTACCCCATTCCCTGACGCTTTCCTGTGCAAAGCTGTTTGACCGGATTCTGGAAACGAAGCCGGTCTGAAAATCAAAGCGGGGGCCGGCGGCCGAAGTAGCTGTCCTCCGGCATTTCCCGTTCCTCGTATCCGCGCCGGAAAGAGGGGCGGGAAGGATTTGCAGAGCAGTTTGGCCCTGAACAATTTGTTCCTGTGTAGCCTGTTCTGGAATAATCCGTTCCGGAAACGCCTGTTCCGGAGTAGTCGGATGAGTATCCGCTTCCCGGATAGCCTGTGCCCGGATTTCCCGTTCCGGTGCGGGTGTTCCTGGACCGGATGGCTCCGGCCGTTATGCGCGGGGAGCTATCCGCGTCTGTGCGTCTGTTGTCCTGCTCCCGGGAGAAGAGTCCATGAAGCAGACAGAAAATACCGCCTACCAGCAGGGCAAGAAAGAAGAAGCAAAGCGCGATGCCTATGGAAAAGGCGATGCCGGTGAAGGTGGGGCTGAAAGAGGTGAGAAAGGCGGAAAGCGCTAGAAAACCGCCTCCGGCAGCGGACAGACTGACACAGCAGGAAGCGGGACGCAGGGACCTCCGGGCGGCCAGCAGCGAGCCGAGAAGCAGAGCGGAAAGCAGGATGCAGGAAAATGCGATCATCAGATCAAAAATATGTGAGGATGTATCGAGAACGAAAATGCCGCCCGCAAACAGGGTAAAAATGACGAAGGCCAGCAGCATGCTCAGGACAAGGGTAAGGATGCAGAAGCGGGTACTATTTTTCACAGGGGTTCTCCTCTCTTGAAAATGGCGGTCGGGAAATCCTTCTTGCCTTATTATATTCATGAGGGGAAAAGAGGGTTACGGATACCCTTGCTCACCCTCTCCCCAGATTCACATACTCCAGCTTTTTTGCCCCGCCTGCGCGGAAGGAGGGAAGCACGCCCCGGTCTTTCAGGGGGGAATGGCCCAGAATACGCCGGTAGCTGCGGTAGAAGGAGGAATAATCTCCAAAGCCCGCATGGGCAGCGGCCTCCTGCGCGCTCAGGCCGTTTATGAGAAGCTCCTGGGCAAGAATGACCCGCTTGTGAAGCAGATAATCAAAAACCGTAGTTCCGGTTGCACGGCGGAAAACCTTGTTTAAGTGATGTTTGCTGATATAGAAGCGTTCGCAGAGCTGGTCCAGCGTGATGGGTTCCCCCACATGCCGGTTCAGGTAGAGCAGGATGTCGGAGACGGTATCGGCGCTGCCGGGGGCCGCTGCGGAAACGGATACATCCCGGGACAGGGACACGATCCGGGCGAGCAGGGACTCCACATAGATCGGAAGGAGACGGTTCCGCAGAGCTTCCGCCTTATCCGCGCAGTCAGCGAGAGCCTCAAAACAGCTCACGATGCCCTGCCTGTCCACCTGTTCAAAATAGATTTCCGCATTTCTTCTGTCTGGCGAGGGAAAGGCGGACAGAAGGAAGGGACGCCTTTCGGCGGAGAGAATGTCCGGATGAAAATGGATGGAGTATCTCCGGTAGGGCCTGTCGCTGTTGACCCTCACGCCATGAAAGCAGTGCGGAGAAAGAAGAAGCAGGCTGCCCGGTGTGGGACGGTACTGTTTTCCCTCCACCAGGTAGTCCGCATCTCCTTCCAGAAAGAGATAGACCTCATAAAAATTGTGACAGTGCAGGGAATATGCTTCCATGGCCTGTCGGGACGTGCTGTAGCTGAAGCTGACCTGGTCCGTGTTGATATGAGCGGATTTTGCGGTTTCTCCGGTCTCTTTTTTCTCTGTTGCAGCTCCCATTTTTTCCTCCATTTCCAGCGTCTGCGGCTTCCGGCAGATTCAGAAAGAAGCGGCTGACACCCGGATGAATCTCATGTAGAAATACCCTTCTATCAGCTTACTTCACCATCGCTATATTTGCAATAAAAAAGTGCACATCTGCAATGGCTTTTTGCGGAATGGCAGGATATAGTAACACTAAAAGAAAAAGCCGTCTCAGGGCGGCGGTACGAACCGGGGTTCGTGCCAAAGAAAGGGGTTAAATACTATGAAAACTGGAGCACAGCTTTACACGGTCAGGGCCTATACGCAGACGGAAGAGGATTTCGCGCGTACGGTAAAGAGAATTGCAGATATGGGTTATACCACCGTGCAGATTTCCGCGATCGGAAAGGAAATCCGTCCGGAGCGGGTGCGTGAGATCTGCGACGAAAACGGTCTGAAGATCGTGCTGACCCACAGCGATGTGAATCGGATTTTGAACGATACGGACCGGCTCATCGAAGAACATAACATTCTCGGCTGCGACTGTATCGGACTTGGCGCAATGCCGGAGAAGTACCGTGCGCCGGAGTGGATCCGGTATTTCGCGGAGGATTTCAAGGAGCCGGCGAAAAAAATAGCGGCGGCGGGAAAGCGGTTTATGTACCATAACCATAACTTTGAATTCCAGAAAATTTCCATTCCGGGCTACGAAAAGCCGGTACGGATCATTGAATATCTGATGGACAGCTTCACTCCCGAAGAACTGGGATTCACGCTGGACACCTATTGGGTGGCAGCTGCGGGCGGAGATGTGTGCGACTGGATCGCAAGACTTTCCGGAAGGATTCCCTGCGTGCATTTAAAGGATATGGCAGTAGAGGGCTTCCAGCAGGTGATGGCGCCTGTGATGGAAGGCAACCTGAATTTCCCGGCCATCCTCAGTCTGCTGGAAAAGACGGACTGCGAATATCTGCTGGTGGAGCAGGATACCTGCCAGGGAAGCCCCTTCGACTGCCTTAAGACGAGCTATGACAATCTGGCTGCGGCAGGATACCGCTGATGCGGATAGCCGAAGATATCAGAAATGGAGAAAAACAATGGAACAGGTAAAGCTTGGAATTATTGGAATCGGAAATATGGGAAGCGGTCACTGCAGGACGATCCTGGACGGACAGGTGTCGGAGCTGAAGCTCGTTGCGGTGGCAGACCTTCGTGAAACGAGAAGACAGTGGGCGAAGGAGAACCTTCCGGAGGATGTGCGCATCTTTGAGGACGGAGATCAGCTGATTGAATCCGGAATCTGCGACGCGGTGCTGGTTGCTACGCCGCATTATGACCATCCCAGACTGGTGATCTCGGCTCTGGAGCACGGTCTGCACGCCCTGTGTGAAAAGCCTGCCGGAGTCTACACGAAACAGGTGAGGGAGATGAACGATGCGGCGGAAAAATCGGATAAAGTGTTCGCCATGATGTTCAACCAGCGTACCAACCATGTCTACAGAAAGATGCATGAAATCGTCCACAGCGGCGAGTACGGGCAGATCAAACGGGTGAACTGGATCATCACGGACTGGTACCGTACCCAGGCTTATTATAACTCCGGCGGCTGGCGCGCAACCTGGGCCGGAGAGGGCGGCGGCGTGCTTTTGAACCAGTGCCCTCACAACCTGGATCTGCTGCAGTGGATCTGCGGCCTTCCGGTGAAGGTACAGGCCTTCTGCCACAACGGAAAGTGGCATGACATCGAGGTAGAGGATGATGTGACCGCCTATCTGGAATTTGAAAACGGGGCCACCGGCGTGTTTGTGACCACCACTGCGGACGCTCCCGGAACCAATCGTTTCGAGATTACGCTGGAGAAGGCAAAGCTGGTCTGCGAGGACAATAAGCTCTACTTTTATGTGCTTGATATGAGCGAGCGGGAATACTGTTTCACTGCGACAGAGGGCTTCGCAAAGCCGGAAGGACATGTGGTGGAGCTTGAAACAGACGGGGAAAACCCGCAGCACGCGGGAGTGCTCCGCGCTTTTGCGGCGAAGATTCTGCGAAACGAGCCCCTGGTGGCGGACGGAAAAGAGGGCATCCGCGGACTGATGCTTTCCAATGCCATGCATCTGTCCAGCTGGCTCGGAAAGCCCGTCACTCTGCCCATCGATGAAGACCTTTTCCTGGAAAAGCTGAATGAGCTTCGGGAAAATTCAAAGACAAAAGAAAACGTTCAGGAGGTTACCTTCCAGACGGAGGGTTCCTACGGAAGCGGACAGACAAAATAGAGCCGGAGGCCAGACAGAACATGAAAGCTGCAATCGTTGGCTGCGGGAACATCGCAGCCGTGCATGCAAAGAGCATCAGCCTGCTGGATGGCGTGACGCTCACAGCCGTCTCGGACATCAAAATGGACCGGGCGGAAAGGTACGAAAGGGAATACGGCTGCCGGGCCTGTGATTCCCTGGAAAAAATGCTGGAGGAGGAACGGCCGGACGTGCTGCATATCTGCACGCCCCATTATCTGCATGTCCCCATGGCGCAGTACGCTTTGAAAAAGGGAATCCATGTATTCAGTGAAAAGCCGCCCGTGATTTCGGAAGAACAGCTCACCTGCCTGGAAAAGGCCGTAGCGGAAGGCCCCGGCCGCGCGGGCTTCTGCTTTCAGAACCGATACAATCCCAGTGTGCTTTTCGTGAAGAAGCTGCTCGCTTCCGGAAAGGCCGGAAAGGTGAAGGGGGCCAGGGGAATCGTCACCTGGCACCGGGATGCGGCTTACTATACGGAAAGCGGCTGGAGAGGAAAGCTGGAAACCGAGGGAGGAGGCGCGCTGATCAATCAGTCCATTCACACCATGGACCTGCTGGGCGTTTTCCTGGGAAAACCGGTATCCGTGGAAGCGCAGACGGCGAACCATCACCTCCCCGGCATCATTGAAGTGGAGGACATGATGGAGGCCTACATCCGGTACGAAAATGCGGCGGCCTGCTTCTATGCCACTACCGCTTATACCGAGGACGCGCCTCCTCTCATCGAGATTTCCTGTGAAAATGTGGTCATCCGCATCGAGGAGCTGGATGTGACGCTTCTCTGGCGGGACGGCCGAAGGGAAAAGCCGGAGATTGACAGGAAGAAGGCGCTCGGAAAGAGCTACTGGGGAACCGGTCATCTGGACTGCATTTCGGATTTTTACCGCTGCCTGAGAACCGGGGAACGTTTTGCGCAGGATCTGGACGGCGTCCGGGATACGGTCCGTCTGATGCTCGGTGCATATGAGTCCGCAAACTGCGCGGGCAAAGAGATCAGAATGAAAAAGTGAGGACGAAAGGGAAACAAAAAATGAGTGACGATAGAAGGATTTTGAAGAGTTGCCCCATCAGCTGCTTCGCAGATGAAATTGACAGCTCCGTGGACAGACAGATGGCGCTGATGGAAGAGCTCGGCATCGGCTGGGTGGAGTTTAGAAGCGGAGACGGCAAGGGCGTGGCAGACTATACGGAAGCGGAGGCTGAGGCCCTGATGCGCCGTCTGGAAGGAAAGAAGATCCGGGTATCTGCGGTCGGCTCGCCCATCGGCAAGATCAACATCGGGGATGATTTCGAGCCCCACCTTGCGAGCCTTGCGCACGTTGCGAAGCTGGCGAAAATCTGGAACACGCCCTATATCCGCTGCTTCAGCTTTTTCCTTCCGGAAGGAGAGAAGCCGGAAAAATTCCGTGACGAGGTTTTCCGCAGGATGGACCGGATGGTGGAGCTTGCGGCAAAGGAGAATCTCATTCTGCTTCATGAGAATGAAAAGGAGATTTACGGGGACATCGCTTCCCGCTGCCTGGACCTGATGGAGAACTTCGGAGGGGCGAACCTGAAGGCAACCTTTGACTTCGCCAATTTCGTCCAGTGCGGCCAGGACACCCTGGAGGCCTATGATATGCTGAAAGGCCATATCGCCTATGTGCATGTGAAGGACGCTCTTTTTGACGGCGGACTGGTGGTCCCTGCGGGACAGGGAGACGGAAATGTGAAGGAAATTCTTACCCGCCTTGACAAAGAAGGCTACGAAGGCTTCCTGAGCCTGGAACCCCACCTCGCTGATTTTGCAGGCCTCTCCGGTCTGGAAAAGAATGCCGCAGAACGCGGGCGCACCGATACGGAGGCGGCGTTTGTCACCGCGTGCAGAGCGCTTCAGACGGTGCTGGGCGAATAAGAAATTTTTTGTGCAATCTGGACAGGATAATAAGCGACCCCCCCGCTGCGGCCTGCTTTTCATATGGCGTACGGCGGGGGCTTTTGTGAGTTGTGCTATAAAAGTAAGTTTTTCATTGCTTTTTGCTTGACACTTTTGGTGAACGGAAGTAGGATAAGGAAGGGTGCACAACCGGCCCAATTTTTACTAAAAGGAAAGCGGGGAGAATGATATGGAAATCATTTTGTTTCTGATTCTGTTTCCATTTCTGGCCGCACTGGTGATGTCCTGTATGAAACAGCATGGGCTGCTCAGAAGAACGGTTCAGTTCACTTTCTGTGGGATCATCGTTGCGGCGGTCATCGTGTTCGCGGTTACGAATCTGATCGGGGGGAAGACGGTAGCCTATCTGCCGCATACGCATGTGATTGATATGGCCATGCTCGCAGTGGAGTGGGGGCTGGTCGTGCTGGTGTTTTACTACAGCTTTAAATATCGGAAATATTACTGCGCGCTTCTTTCCATTCTGCAGACCGGAGCGATGACCTGGCTGGAATTAAGCGGCAGGACGGATATTGAGGCGAACCATATTCTGGCAGACAAGCTGACGGTGGCCATGGCGTTGATCGTCGGAATTGTCGGCTGCCTGATCTGCGTTTACGCGATCGGCTATATGAAAGACTATAACAGGCACCATCTGGACAATAAGGACAGGAGGTCTTTTTTCTTTTCGATGCTCTTTTTGTTCCTGGGAGCCATGATGGGGCTGATTTTCTCCAGCAATCTGATCTGGATCTATTTTTTCTGGGAGATCACAAGCATCTGCTCCTTCCTTCTCATCGGTTACAATCAGACGGACGAGGCCATGGACAATTCCTTCCGCGCCCTGTGGATGAACCTGCTGGGCGGTCTGGGTTTTGCCGTGGCGATCATTTATTCCGTGACACAGCTTCAGATCATCAACATTCAGGATCTGGTGAATTTTGCGGTGAGCGGGGATGAGAGGGCTTCCCTGGCGTTGATTCCGGTGGTGTTCCTGGCATTTGCCGGACTGACCAAGAGCGCCCAGCTTCCGTTTTCGGGATGGCTCTTGGGAGCCATGGTGGCTCCGACGCCCACCAGCGCGCTGCTGCATTCCGCTACGATGGTGAAGGCAGGCGTATATCTGCTGGTCCGTCTGGCACCTGCCCTTCAGGGCAATACGGCGGGTATGATGGTGACGACCATTGGCGGCTTTACCTTCCTGATGACTTCCGTGCTTGCCATTTCTCAGGATGATGGAAAGAAAGTGCTTGCATATTCCACCATTTCAAATCTGGGACTGATTACGGCCTGCGCAGGCGTGGGCATGCATGAGGCCGTGTGGGCGGGCATCCTTCTGATGATGTTCCATGCGGTGTCCAAGTCTCTGATGTTCCTTTCCGTGGGCGCGGTGGAAAACTGCACCGGCAGCAGGAACGTGGAGGATATGCACGGGCTGATCGTGAAGCTGCCAGGGCTCGCCTATGTGATGATCATCGGTATCGCGGGCATGTTCCTCGCCCCCTTCGGCATGCTGATTTCCAAGTGGGCGGCGCTGAAGGCCTATGTGGATTCCGGAAGCATCCTGCTGGTGATTTTCCTGGTATTCGGAAGCGCGACCACCCTTTTTTACTGGACCAAATGGCTGGGAACGCTGGTGGCGGTGCATCATCATTCCGAACGGGTAAAAAATGTGACGAAAAAGAGTGAATGGACGGCGCTCCTGACGCTGAGCATCCTCATGGTGCTGCTGTGTCTGACCTTCCCGGTGGTTTCCTCCGGACTGATCGAGCCCTTCCTGATGGATATGTACCACACCTATGTGCCGAATCTGATCGGAACCGGAAACCTGTACATCATGATCATGATGCTGTGCCTGATCCTGGTGCTTCCGGTGGCTGTGCGGCTTCTGACCTTCGGAAAAAAGAATAAGCTCGTCATGTCCTATATGGGCGGCGCGAACGCGGGGGACGACCGGAATTTTACGGATTCCTTCGGGGAGGAAAAGCGCATGTATCTGGCGAACTGGTATATGCCGGATTATTTCAGTGAAAATAAGGTGCTTATGCCCTCCATGGTTTTTGCGGCGGGGGCGCTGATTATCCTGCTGATTCTGACAATAGGAGGTGTGGCGGTATGACTTCCTTTATCATTGCAATTGTATATCTGATCGGGGCGCCGTTCGCCGGCGCTCTGCTGGAAGGGCTGGACCGGAAGGTGGCGGCCCGCATGCAGGGCAGGAAGGGTCCTTCTCTGTTTCAGCCTCTTTATGACATTCATAAGCTGTTCTGCAAACAGTCCGTTGTGGTAAACAGCGTACAGGACTTTCTGGTCTGCGGCTTTCTGGTATTCGTGGTGTTTACAGGCGCGCTGTTTTTCTGGGGCGGAGATATTCTGCTCGTGTTCTTTGCGCTGACCCTGGCGGGAATCTTTTTTATCATGTCTGCCTGCTCCGCAAATGCTCCTTACAGCTCCATGGGCGCGCAGAGAGAGCTGATGCAGATGATGGCCTATGAGCCCATGGTGCTTCTGACCGCCATCGGCTTCTACATCGCCACGGGAAGCTTTTCCGTCCGGCAGATTTCGGAGGCGCCCGTTTCCGCCATCTGCTACCTGCCCGGCTTCTTCATTGGATTTCTTTTCATCCTGACGATCAAGTTCCGGAAGTCGCCCTTTGACATCAGCACCTCTCATCACGCCCATCAGGAAATGGTGCGGGGAGTCACCACAGAGCTTTCCGGAAATATTCTGGCGCTGGTGACGCTGTCCCACTGGTATGAAAATGTGTTCCTGCTCGGCGTGGTGGGGCTGTTCATCATCAATTCCAGCTGGGTGAGCATTCCGGCTGCCATTCTGGTCTGCCTGGCGGCTTTCCTGCTGGAGACGCTGATTGACAACGTGTTTCCCAGGGTAAAGTGGCAGGAAATGCTGAAATGGACCTGGATCGTTACGCTGGCGGCGGGGGGAATCAACCTGATGATCGTCATGCTGATCAAGTAAAAATGCGGTACGGATGGGGATCCGTTCCGTATGAGGAAGGAAAGGAAGCAAGATGAAAGTATCGAATTCACCGTGGCTTTTGCACTATGACGGTTCGAGCTGCAACGGCTGCGATATAGAGGTTCTGGCCTGCCTGACTCCGGTGTACGACGTGGAGCGGTTTGGGGTCATCAATACGGGAAATCCGAAACATGCGGATATATTTCTGATCACGGGAGGTATCAACCAGCAGAATAAGCCGGTGGTGCAGCAGCTGTATTCTCAGATGCCTTCTCCCAAGGTGGTCGTTGCGGTGGGAATCTGCGCCTGCAACGGCGGAATTTTCAAGGAGTGCTACAACATCATCGGCGGCGTGGACACCATCATTCCGGTGGACATCTACGTGCCGGGCTGCGCGGCGAGGCCGGAGGCCATCATCGATGGGGTGGTGAAGGCGGTCGCGCTTCTGGATGAGAAGAAAAAGAAAATGGCGGAAGAAAAGAAACTGGAAAAGGCCGGAAGGGAGGGCGCAAAATGATAGACGGAGAAATCATGCAGGTGGATCCCGAAAGCCTGATCACGGAGGTGCTGAAATTAAAGCATCGGGATTACAGGCTCATTCAGATCTGTGCCGCAAACGCGGGCGATGGATATGACGTGACCTATTCCTTTGGAAAAGAATACAAAATGGTGGGCCTGCGGCTTTCCATTATGCCGGATGACGAGATCGTCAGCATCAGCGATATTTACGCGCCGGCCTATCTGTATGAAAATGAAATGCACGACCTGTTCGGCATCACGGTGAAGATGATGTCCATGGATTACCACGGAAATCTTTACCGCATCAAAAACAGGGCGCCCTACAGAAAAGAGCCGGCCGCTTCGCAGCCGGAAAAGGCAGCCGCGCAGCAGTCGGAAAGACAGGAGGGAAAGTAATGTCTACAAGAAGTATTGTCCCGTTCGGGCCGCAGCATCCGGTGCTGCCGGAGCCGATCCACCTGGACCTGGTTCTGGAGGATGAAAAGGTGGTGGAAGCGGTTCCCTCCATCGGCTTCGTCCACAGGGGCCTGGAAAAGCTGGTTGAAAAGAAAGAGTTTACCGAATATGTATACGTGGCGGAACGCATCTGCGGCATCTGCAGCTTCATGCACGGCATGGGCTACTGCGAGGCGGTGGAGCACATCATGAACATCGAGATCCCGCCCCGGGCCAGATACCTGCGCACCATCTGGTGCGAGATGAGCCGTATCCACAGCCATCTGCTCTGGCTGGGACTTCTGGCCGATGCGTTCGGCTTTGAGAGCCTGTTCATGCAGTCCTGGAGAATCCGGGAAAAGGTGCTGGATATGTTTGAGGCCTCCACCGGAGGGAGGGTTATTTTTTCCGTGAACAAAATCGGCGGCCAGAGAAAAGACATGGACGCTTCCATGCTCCGTCAGTTTGTGGCCAATTTTCAGGACATGGAAAAGGAATTAAAGGAGCTGACAAAGACCTTCCTGAACGATTCTGCGGTGAACAGCAGACTCAGGGATGTGGGCTTTTTGACGAAGCAGCAGGCCCATGATCTGGGCGCTGTGGGCCCCTTCATGCGGGCCAGCGGCATCGCGCTGGACAACCGGAAGCTTGGCTATGCGGCCTATTCCGATCTGAATTTTGAGCCGGTGACCAGCGATGTGGGAGACTGCTACGCCAGATGCGACGTGCGCATCCGGGAGATTTTCCAGTCCATTGACCTGATCCGTCAGGCGGCCTCCAAAATCCCCGGCGGCGAGGTTGCCGTTCCCTTTAAGGGCTTCCCGGAAGGGGAATATTTCATGCGGGAGGAGCAGCCGAGAGGCGAGGCGATCTACTATGTGAAGGCGAACGGAACCAAGTTCATCGACCGCTTCCGCGTCCGCACCCCCACCTTTGCCAACCTTCCGGCCCTGATCCAGACGCTGAAGGGCTGCCAGCTGGCCGATGTGCCGATCATGATCCTGACCATCGATCCCTGCATCAGCTGTACGGAGAGATAAAAGGAGGGAGATTGCCATGAAAAACATGCGGACCATGAGATTTACCCGGACGGCGCTGAAGAATCTGTTCAGCCCGCCCGTTACCAGACCCTATCCGGAACAGCCCAGGGAATACCCGGAGCGGACGAGGGGCCATGTGGAAATCGATATTGACACCTGCATTCTCTGCGGGCTCTGCTCCAGAAAATGTCCCACCGGCGCGATTACCGTAAACCGGGCGGAGAAGACCTGGAAGATCGAGCGCTTCGGCTGTATCCAGTGCGGCTGCTGCGTGGAAACCTGCCCGAAGAAGTGTCTGACCATGAAGAATACCTATACCCGGCCCGGGGCGGAGAAGACAGAGGATTCTTTCCTGAAAACAAACATGCCCGCTCCGGCCGCAAAGCCTGCGGCCCCTGCAGCAAAACCGCAGGGGGAAGCGACGGCGAAAGCGGAGGGATCCGGTGCGGTCACAAAAGCGCAGGCTCCTGTCGGAAAGACGGAAGCATGAGGGCGCAGATCACCGTCCTCGGCGTGGTGCAGGGCGTGGGCTTCCGCCCCTTTGTGGCGGAGTGTGCCCGCACGCTTTCCATTCGGGGAAGCGTGTGCAACAGCGGCGGCGTGGTGAGAATCGAAGCATATGGAACGAAAGAGGCGATGGAGGAGCTGGTCCATCGCCTTCGTTCGTGTACGCCGCCAGCCGCCCGGGTGGACCGGGTGATTGTGGAAAAGGAAAGAGAGGCAGGTGCGGAGCCGGAGGATTTTCTGATCGTGGAGAGCGAGGCGGAAAACGGAGCGGATCTTCCGCTGATTCCGCCCGACCTTCCCATCTGCGCGGACTGTCTGGCGGAGTTGAAAAATCCCGAAAACCGGCGTTTTCGATATCCCTTCATCAGCTGCACGGCCTGCGGGCCCCGTTACAGCATCCTGGAAGCCATTCCCTATGACAGGGAGCACATTTCCATGCGGGAATATGCCATGTGCCCGGAATGCGGCCGGGAATATCGGCAGCCGGGCGGAAGAAGACGGCATGCCCAGACCATTTCCTGCAGAGACTGCGGCCCGCAGCTGATTCTGAGCGGGAGGGAGGATTTTTCTTCCAAAGGCGGTGGGATGGCTCCGGGCCTGCCCTCAGACGCCGCCCTTTCAGAAGCGGTTCGCATCCTGAAGGAGGGCGGGATTCTGGCGGTAAAAGGGATCGGCGGATATCAGTTTGCCTGCCGGCCCGACCGGGAGGAAACGGTACGCCGGCTCCGTCTGTTAAAGGGGCGGGAGAAAAAGCCCTTTGCGGTGATGTTTCCGTCTCTGGACGGCACCCATGGCATCCGGGCCTTCTGCAGGGTATCCCGGCAGGAGGAAGCGCTGCTGCTTTCCCCGGCCAGACCGATCGTCCTTCTGGAAAGAAGCGGGCAGGACACCTTTTGTCCGTCCCTGTGCGCGGAAAGCAGGTATCTGGGGGCGTTCCTTCCGTATACGGGCCTGCACCAGCTTCTCACCGAAGAAGCGGGGCCGCTGGTGATGACCAGCGCAAATGCCACGGACGATCCCATTTTCACGAAGGAGGAGGAACTGGCAGAGCTGTGGGAGCGTTTTCCCCAAGCGCTGGACGGCGCTGCCTGGAACACAAGGCGCATCGTTACGCCGCTGGATGATTCCCTGATGCGGATTACGGCGGGACATGTGCAGATGCTCAGAAGAAGCCGGGGCTTTGTGCCCTCCCCGGTTTATTTGCATGAGAGGGAATGCGGGCCGGTTTTTTCTGCAAAAAAGGAGCATAAGGAGGTTCTGGCCTTCGGCGGCGACCTGAAATCGGCGTTTTGTCTGGCGGCGGGAGAGCGGGCCTACCTGAGCCAGTATCTGGGAGACATGGAAAATTTCCGTGTATATCAGAATTTCCGCAAAGAACTGGACCGGATGAAAACGCTGTTCGGCGTCCGTCCGCAAAAGCTGATCTGCGACCTGCATCCGGGTTATCAGACGACCCGGCTGGCGGAGGAGATGGCTGCCCGAAGCGGACTTTCTTTGCTTCAGGTACAGCATCACCACGCCCATGCGGCTTCCGTGATGGCGGAGCACGGGCTGGAACGCTGCATCGCCGTGATTTTTGACGGAACCGGATACGGAACGGACGGCCACATCTGGGGCGGGGAATTTCTGGTCTGTGAAGGGGCTTCCTTTCAGCGCTGCGGCCATCTGGAGGAGATTTTCCTGACGGGCGGGGATGCTTCCTCCAAAGATGCGTCCCTGACAGCCGCCTGCCATCTCGCCCTCCTTTCGGAAGGGAAAGACGCTTCCTTTTCCAAAACGGTCGGCTCCAAAGTGGAGCTGGTCAGAAAGGCGCTGAAGCTCGGGATCAACGTACAACAAAGCTCCAGCATGGGACGGCTTTTTGACGCGGTGAGCGCTCTGCTTGGCATCCGGGATTGTAACAGCTATGAAGGGGAATGCGCTATCGCGCTGGAAAATGCGGCTTGGAAGGAAAGAAAACGGCGGGAAGAGAGGCCGGAGAACGGGGCCCGGGAACGGGAGCTTCCCTTTCCGATACGGGAAGAAGGAGAGATGCTGATTGCGGACCGCAGAACGCTTCTGGAAGCGCTGCTTCGGGAGCTTTCTGAAGAAGGGGAATGCGGAATAAAACCGGAGCGGGCCCAGACGCTCGCGCTGGCCTTCCATGAGGCGCTGGCCCGGATGGTGCTTGCCATGTGCAGACGGCTGCGGGAGAGAACCGGAATCCTCCAGACTGCCTTAAGCGGCGGCGTGTTCGCCAATGTACTGCTGCAGGAACGCTGCAGGGCGCTGTTGGAGGCGGACGGTTTTTCGGTGTATGTCAATGAGCAGGTGCCGGGCAACGACGGAGGCATCTGCCTGGGACAGGCCTGGATCGCCCTGCAGGATTGAGCGCAGGGCGGCGCCGGTCAGAGCAGACGTTCTGCGAAGTCGCAAAGATCCCGGGTGGAATTCGGATTGATGTATGTCCGCTGGGCCTGGAGCATTTCCTCCTTCAGACCGTGTACGTTCTGCATGACTGTGAGGGCGGAAAGCAGGTCCGTCTGCGGATGCTCCGCAGTGAGGGCCATCCGGTGGGAGGAAAACCAGGCGGCGTTGTGCGTCTCACAGCCCGGAATGGGGGAGAGCAGGATCAGCGGCACGCCGGAAACGGCGGCTTCCGTGGAGGAAAGGCCGCCCGGCTTGGTGAGAAAAATATCGCAGGCGCGCATATATTCCGCCATGCGCGGCGTGCTTTCCAGAACCAGAACCCGGCTGTCAGCCTGATACTTTTTGCAGAGCCTTTCGTACAGTCCCCGTCTTTTCCCGCAGAGAATGACGAGCGTGCCGTTTTCTTCGCCTGCCAGAAAAGTGCGCAGAATATCGGCCGCCTGCGGAATGCTTCCGGCGCCGATGCTGCCGCCGGCAAGCAGACAGCAGAGACCCTTTTCCGGAAGTCCCAGCCTTTTTCTGGCCTCCTGCTGAGAGAAGGAGAGGGTGAATTTCCGGTTCACCGGTATGCCGAATGGAAGAAGCTTTTCGGAAGGAATGCCCCGCTCGGTAAATTCTTCCGAAAGCTCCGCGGAAGGGATGACATAATAATCGCAGATGCCTTCCTCCAGGAAAGGAATGCAGGTATAGTCCGTGGCGATCTGAATGGTGGGTGGAAGGGCGGTTCCCTTCTTTCGCAGAGCCGTCAGGACATGCGCCGGATACATATGGGTCATGAAAATCACATCGAAGTGATTCTCTTGCAGATAACGTTTCAAATGCCCGGCAAGCAGGCTGTTCACCTGATAGACCGGAGAGGTGATGGGGAGCCTGCGGTAATGCTCGCCCAGGGAATAGGCAAAACCGAACAGCCTTGGGGAATTCTGCACCACACGGATGTAGCTGTTGCCCACCAGCGCGGCGGTTTTTCTGCCGGCAAGGGTAAAGGGGTCAAGAAAAACAGCGGTATGTCCCCGCCGTTTCAGTTCATCTGCCACCGCCCGCGCGGCGGAATGATGGCCGCCGCCCGTGCCGCAGGAAAGAATCAGTGCTTCCATAATGCTTTTACCTCACATCTTTCTCGAATTTCGGAGCCGGAAAGGAGCTTTGCAGCCACCGCCGCCGTGATGATCCAGAAACCCGCGGAAACAGGAGTTTCGGGGAAAAACACCACCATGAGGACAGCGGAGACCAGATAGGTAAAAAGCGTCCGGTGGCAGTTGGGCGTGATTTTTACGACCAGAGAGAAAAAGAGGAACACACAGGCCAGAATCACCACCGGGCCGGCTTTAGGAAGCAGGCCGAGGAGCACGCCAAAGCTCACGGTGATGCCCTTCCCTCCGCGGAATCTGTGCCAGAGCGGAAAAATATGTCCCAGCACGGGCGCGGCGAGAACCAGAGCCAGCCCGCCTCCGGCAGCGGCCGGGGACGGGGCTTTTAAGTAGAGATAAACGGGGAGAATACCCTTCAATAAATCACAGCACAGCGTCAGGATGCCGCAGAGCTTTCCACCGTAGAGAAAAGCGTTGTAGACACCGGGATTTTTATCCGGACTGTCCTCTGTAATGTCCTCCCCATCGAGAAGATGGCTGAAAAATTTCGCAAAAAGAAGGCTGCCGGACAGGTAGCCAAGGATTGTGTAAAGCAACGTTCTGTACAAATGTCTCACCCTCTTAAAAGCATATGTTGCCGATATTTGTATGGTTCCTGAAAAGAAAAACAGACCACTGTATGATTATACATGGATGTGCCGTTTTCGTCACGAATTTTTTTCCGCAGGATCAGATGTATGACTAAGAAAAGCTGGGGGAAAAAATAGACCGGCCAGACACTGCCGGGGCCGGGAAACGTCGCTGAAAGGGCTGGAAAATCGGCTGGAAACGAGTATAATAGAAAATGATTTGGCGGCAATGGAAACGGCCTGAGCCCCGTTTCAACTGTCGTAAGAAGAGCAGACTTTCGGATGTCGGAGGCTGCAGAAAGGAAAGACTGTCATATAGGCGGCTGCCCGTATGGAATGCAGTCAGTGGGAAAATATGTGTGTTGCTTTGCCCGGAAGGGTGTTGTCGATAAAGGAAAATAAGGCTGTGGTGGATTTTCAGGGAAACCAGGTGACCGCGGAGGCGGGGCTGGTGAAGGTGAAGCCCGGAGACCGGGTGCTGGTGCATGCGGGCTGTATCCTGCAGGTGCTTTCCGAAGAAGAGGGAGACCGGATGCAGGAGCTGTTTGACGAGCTGGAGGAGGTCATGGCGGATGAAAATCCTTGAGTATCTGCAAAGCTATGACGGAAAGCCGCTCCGCTTCATGGAAGTGTGCGGCACCCACACGGCGGAAATCCACAGAAACGGGATTCCCGCCCTGCTGCCGCCCTCCATCGAGCTGGTATCCGGCCCCGGTTGTCCGGTCTGCGTGACGGTGAGCTCTTATATTGACCGTCTGATCGAGCTGGGAACGGATCCGAAGAACTGCATCGTGACCTTCGGCGATATGCTCCGCGTCCCCGGAAGCGCTATCAGCCTGAGCGAGGCGCGCGCTCAGGGATGCAGCGTGCGGATGGTCTATTCCCCCATGGACGCGCTGAAGCTGGCAAAAGCGGACCCGGATCATGGATACATTTTTGCGGCGGTGGGCTTTGAGACCACAACACCCGTTTATGCCCTTCTGGTGCAGGAAGCGCTGGAGCAGGGCGTTAAGAATCTGCGCCTTCTCACCTCTTTGAAGGTAATGCCCCCCGCAATCGACTGGATCTGCGCCCATAATTCCTCAGACGCCTGCCCTGCCAGGGAAATCTCTGTTCCCGTCAGGGGAGGACAATCCGGGGAAATGCAGGAATCCGGATGGATTCCCGCATTTCGAGGAATCCATGGACCCGAACGGATCCATGGATTCCTCGCCCCTGGACACGTGAGCGTAATCACGGGCAGCCGTATCTTCGAGCCTCTGGCACGAAAGTACGGCCTTCCCTTTGTGGTAGCGGGCTTTGAAGGAAAGGAAATCCTGGCGGCCATCGCCGCGCTGGTGAAGCTGCAGGGGCAGGGACGGGTGCTGAATCTGTATCCTTCGGCGGTAACGGAAGAGGGGAACAGGGAGGCACAGGAGCGGGTGGACCGCTTTTTCGAGCCCTGTGACGCAGCCTGGCGGGGGATCGGCGTGATCGCGGGTTCCGGAAGGAAGCTGAGGAAGGAATATGAAGCCTTCGATGCGGGAAGCGCGGAGCTGATGGAGGATGCGGGAGGAAATCCCGCCTGCCGCTGTGCGCAGGTACTGATGGGAAGGATCCGGCCGCAGGAATGCCCGCTGTTTGGAAAGGTATGCACGCCCCAGACGCCCCAGGGAGCCTGCATGGTTTCCACGGAAGGAAGCTGCTTTTCCTGCTGGCAGTCCGGGGGACTGTAGGACAGCAAGAAAATGGGAAAGGATGGCAATTTTGTGCTTCGGTAGGAGGTAAAGATGAAAATCACAATGGTTCACGGAAGCGGCGGCAGGGAGACGGGAAAGCTGATCCGGGAGATTTTCGAAGCAAATTTTCATAACGAGGTGCTGGATAAAATGGAAGATTCCGCCGTGGTGGAGGGAAGCGGAAGACTTGCCATGACCACGGACAGCTTTGTGGTGGACCCGCTTTTTTTCCCCGGAGGAGATATCGGCAGGCTGTGCGTGTGCGGAACGGTAAACGACCTGCTGATGAGCGGCGCCGTGCCGAAGTATCTGACCTGCGGCTTCATCATTGAAGAAGGGGCGGATGGCGAAGCGCTTGCGAGAATCGCCGCGTCCATGGCGGAAACCGCAGCGGAGGCGGGAGTCATGATCGTGGCGGGAGACACCAAGGTGGTGGAAGGAAAGGGCGGCGTGTTCATCAACACGGCGGGCGTGGGCTTCCTTCCGGAAGGCGTTTGTGTGAGCGCATCCGCCTGCCGGGAAGGGGACGCGGTGCTGGTATCCGGCTTTCTGGGAGAGCATCACGCGGCGATTTTAAGCTCCCGGATGGGAATTGAGAATGAGATCAGAAGCGACTGCGCCCCGCTGGGAGAGATGGTGTCCGCCCTGCAGCAGGCGGGGGTGCGCGTTCATGCCATGCGGGATGTGACCAGAGGCGGCCTTGCCACGGTTCTTTCCGAATTCGCCCGCTCTTCCGGCTGCTGTGTGGAGCTTTCTCAGGAGGCCCTGCCGGTATCCGCTCCCGTGAAGGGCTTCTGCGGCCTGCTGGGACTTGACCCTCTGTACATGGGAAACGAGGGTAAAATGACGGCGGTGGTGGATGCGGCGGACGCGGAATTGGCCCTTGCCTGCATGAAAAAAAGCCGCTACGGCGAAAATGCCGCCCTGATCGGGAGCATTTCCCACAGAGAGGACGGAAAGGTGCTTCTGCACACGTCCCTGGGCGGGCTCCGGATGGTGCCGGAGCTGATCGGGGAAGGGCTGCCCAGAATCTGTTGAGAAAGTTCGGGTTTTTCCTGTACCGCGTCAGCAGAGAAAGCAGCGCTTTTATATGCTCCGGCAGAGAAGCCGACTGCATCTGAAGGACTTCTTCCCGCAAGAGTTCAGTTCTCTCAGGAATTCGGACAGACTTTCTGGTAAGGGTTCCTAAATCCCTGCATCAGCGATTGGCGATTGAAGCAAAAAAGGAAGGTGTAAGTCTGAATCAGCTTGCGCTTTATAAGCTGGCTCAGTGAAATGTGCTTTCAAAAAATATGAAGAATAAAAGAATAACGGCCGCTGTAAAGCGATATCCTGGAATGCGGAAGAATTCAGGAATGCTTTCAGCGGCTGTTGTTTTGAAAAAGAAGTGCTGTTGACGAGATAAGTGGTTTTGCAGGTAAAAATCTGCGCAGGATGTAAAAACGGGCGCATGGCATCAAGGGTCTTTGGCGTTTATAATAACTTATAATAGCAGAAGAGGGGAGAGTATGCGGAAAGACACCGTGCACGCTCAAAAGGAGGGAGTGGACAAAGTGGAGATTGGTAAATATGGGTGCCCGTACGGTAATACCTATGTTCGTGTTAAATTTTGAGAAGTTAAAAAGAAAATTCGTGTATTTTAGTGTTAAAAATCAAGCAATACTCGTTGATATTTGCATGAATATGTGCTATGCTATGGTTGAACCGAGGAGGGTGGCCATGTATAGAAAGATTATGAGCTTCCTGGAAGCGTGGAAAGAAAGCGAACACCGTAAGCCCCTGATTTTGCAGGGGGCAAGACAGGTCGGAAAAACCTACTCGATTTTAGAGTTTGGGCGTAGCCGCTATGAAAATGTGGCATACTTCAATTTTGAAACGAATCCAAAGCTGAACAAAACCTTTGAGGAAAATATCAGCCCTGATTACCTGATACCCATTTTATCGCACATTGCAGGTCAGACGATAGTAAAGGAAAAAACGCTGATAGTATTTGACGAGGTACAGCTTTGCGAACGGGCTTTGACTTCTCTGAAATACTTTTGTGAGGACGCGCCAGATTATCATATTGTAGCTCTTGGCAGCTTGCTCGGCGTGGCGGCAGGCAGGGCGAAATTCTCTTTCCCTGTCGGCAAGGTCGATATGAAAACCCTGTATCCTATGGATATGGAGGAATTTATGCGGGCTGATACGCCGATGCCCTCTGCCCTGCACGATGCGGCAATGCTGCTTTACAGGCAGTATCTCGTTGTGGGCGGTATGCCTGAGTGCGTCTTGCAGTTCAAAGAGACAAAGGATTATATCCTTGTGCGCCACACGCAGGACACCATACTCGCAAGCTATCTCAACGATATGAGCAAGTACAACAATGTGAACGAAATCAAAAAAACAAGGCTTGCCTATGACAACATTACGGTACAGCTTTCAAAAAAGAATACCCGTTTTCAGTATAAGCTGATAAAGAAAGGCGGCAGGGCTTCCGAGTTTGAAAACGCTATCGAATGGCTCTGCCTATCGGGTATCGTTTCACAGGTGTATAAAGTGGAGCAAATCAAGAAGCCTTTGGAGAATTACCGTGATATTGATGCGTTCAAGATTTATGTTTCCGACTTGGGGCTGCTCTGTGCAAAGAAAGACTTAGCGGCAAACGATGTCCTCTATATGGTCGAGGAGCTGAACGACTTTAAGGGCGGTATGGCTGAAAACTATGTCGATGTGCAGCTTACCATTAACGGATACAAGACCTACTATTGGGAGTCCGAGCGTGGGGCTGAGATAGATTTTGTCATTCAGCGTGACGGTCAGCTTATCCCCATTGAAGTAAAGTCGGCTGACAACACCAGAGCAAAGAGCCTGAAGGTCTAT
>CAJFMW010000003.1 GCA_904392525.1 uncultured Eisenbergiella sp. | reverse complement strand
AAATCCCGCAAAAGGTGTAAATGTAATACGCGATGAAGAGAAAGACCCCAGGGTAATGTCCAGAGAAGAGCAAAGCGTCTTCTTTGACTGCTGCAAGGGTACATTCTATGATAACCTTTTTGTATTATGTGTAAATACAGGTATAAGGCCAGGTGAATCATGTGCAATTGATAGGGACTCCGTCGACTTAAAGCATAGAGAACTTCGTATTGATAAAACACTGATTTACCAGAAGTGGGAAGGCGATTCGAAGAAAACCATACACATAGATACCCCCAAAACCAAGGCAAGCGTTAGAACAGTTCCACTCAATGATAATGCTGTCTTGGCAATAAAAAAACAGCTTCTTCAAAAAAAGGTTCTTGAAGAACGATACGGATTAAAATATTGTGAGAAACAATTCAAAGACTTATTGTTCACTACGAAATTTAATACACCTGTCATTGAACAGACCTTTATTGATGCTATTGACCGGATAGTTGATGAAATCAATTTGGTCCTTGATCCTTTGGAACAATTTGATCGTATCACTCCACATTGCTTTCGCCATACTTTTGCAACCAGGTGCCTTGAAGGAAATATGAAACCCAAAGTTCTTCAAAAAATCCTTGGGCACGCAACTTTGGAGATGACAATGAATCTGTACGCTCATGTTTTAAAGGAGGAGAAAGATTCTCAGATTGAGCTATTACAGGAACAAATAGATCTACTGAATAATCTTGATGCTCAAATAACCGAACGAAGATTTTCGGAGATGCTTCAAAAGGATTCAAAGATAATCAGGTTAGATTAATTGTAAAGTTTAATAAAATCAAAGGCGAAAATGGATGGATACAAAATGGTGTCAATTTTGGAGAAAATGGTGTCAAGGTTCGGAAAAGTTCAGTAGAATCGGGTATTTCAGGATATTAACCACATACACCTGGCTGAATTATTTTGTATATCAGACGACACCCTATGATATTCGGGAGATTTAAGGGGCAACGGAATAACGGCAACGCTTTTTGATACGGACATGCATCCTATTTCCTTGAAGATGAATTACCGGACAGTTGATTCTGTAAAAAAAGGAGAATCAGGTAAAATGAAAACCACAGAATATATAATAATCCGTGATTTTCGCGCTCCGGAGCTTGATTTATATGCCCGGCTTTCGGAAACGGAACTGCTCCGTCTGCATGAGCCGGAACGGGGCGTATTTATCGCGGAGAGCCCGAAGGTGATTGAACGTGCGCTGCAGGCGGGATGCGTGCCAATTTCTGTGCTGTGCGAGGAGCGACATGCGGAAGAAGCGGGGATGCTGCTCGGAAAATACGGAGAAATACAGGAAGCAGAAGGGCTGTCATTTGATGATCGGAGGATTCCCATTTATACGGCTCCCTTTGATGTGCTGACCCGTCTGACGGGATTTTCCCTTACCCGCGGTATGCTCTGCGCCATGTATCGCCCGGAGATACCTTCTGTGGAGAGCGTCTGTCGGGGAGCATCGAGGATTGTCGTATTGGAACAGATTATGAATCCCACAAATGTGGGGGCGATATTCCGTTCTGCGGCGGCGCTGCAGATGGATGCTGTCCTTTTGACCCATGGCTGCAGCGATCCGCTGTACCGTCGGGCCATCCGCGTCAGTATGGGCACCGTTTTTCAGATTCCATGGGCCTTTTTCCCGGACAGAGGGCAGGAGGCCTGGCCGGACAGAGGGCTTGCGCTCCTGCATCGTCTCGGCTTCCGGACTGTGGCGATGGCGCTTTGTGAGAACTCTTTGTCCATAGACGATCCCCGGCTGGCGGCGGAGGAAAAGCTGGCCATTGTGCTGGGGAGCGAGGGAGACGGACTTAAGGCGGAAACCATTGCGTCCTGTGACTATACGGTGCGGATTCCCATGTCCCATGGCGTGGATTCTCTCAATGTGGCCGCAGCCAGCGCGGTGGCGTTCTGGCAGCTTGGCCGGAGGAACCAGTAACAAAGTTTCACTTCACTCCGCGCCATTCGCAAAGCCGCGCTTCGCGCTCTCCGCTGCTTCACAGCTGCCTTTGCTCATGAACCGGCGCTCCCTTCGTCCGCTCAGGACCAGCCATCTGTTCGTGCAAGCACGACATCTGGCTGGTTCTGGCGGACGAGTGAACTGTAACTAACAAAACAATTCATCAACCGCTTGACCCTGATTTTCAGATGATATATTATATTTTATGGTAATGCAGAAAATACCTGCACGGCCAAAAGCATCCTGTGAAAATACAGGAGAAAAAAATTCAGAAAGAATGGGGGAATTACCATGCAGATTTATGTTGATGCAGCTGCCTTCCGGGACGGAGACGGCAGCAAGGAACGGCCCTTCCGGCATATCAGTGACGCGGCACGTATCGCTGAAGCGGGAGATGAGGTTCTGGTTGCTCCGGGTGTGTATCGGGAATATGTGGACCCGTTCCATGCAGGAACGCAGGAACAGAGAATTACATACCGCAGCACACAGCCGCTGGGGGCGGTGATCACCGGAGCGGAGGAAGTGAAGAGCTGGGTGCCGTATGAGGGAAATGTATGGGTCTGCCGTATCGGAAACGGTCTGTTCGGCAGCTACAATCCGTACACCACTTATGTATACGGTGACTGGTATTTTGCAGGCAGGAGCAAACACACCGGCGCCGTATATCTGAACGACAAAATGCTCTACGAAGCGGAGAGCCTGGAGGCCTGTCTGAAGGGAGAGGTCTGGGAGTGCTCCTGGGAACCGGAAGCCTCCGTATATAAATGGTACGCAGAGCAGGATGGGGACGAGACGGTGATCTACGCCAATTTCCAGGGAAAAAATCCGAATGAGGAAAAGGTTGAGATCAATGTGCGTCGGGAGTGCTTCATGCCTTCCCAAACGGGCATTGGGTACATTACCGTCAGCGGCTTCCGGATTGAAAAGGCCGCGACCACATGGGCGCCTCCGGCTGCCTATCAGGATGGAATGATCGGACCTCACTGGTCAAAAGGCTGGATCATCGAGGACTGCGAAATCAGCAACAGCAAGTGTGCCGGAATCAGCCTGGGCAAGTATCTGGACCCGGACAATGATCACTATTTTACGTATAAGCATGTGAAGAGCCCCACCCAGATGGAACGTGATGCGGTCTGCAGAGGCCAGTACCACGGATGGCTGAAGGAGAAGGTCGGCAGCCATATCATCCGCCACTGCAACATTCATCATTGCGAGCAGGGTGGAATTATTGGACGTATGGGCGGCGTCTTTTCCATCATCGAGGACAACCATATCCATCATATCAATAACATGATGGAGCTGGGAGGAGCGGAAATTGCCGGTATCAAGATGCATGCCGCCATCGACGTAATTTACCGCCGCAATCATATCCATCACTGCACCATGGGCATCTGGTGTGACTGGGAAGCGCAGGGAACCCGGATCACTCAGAACCTGCTTCACGACAACCAGCGTCCTTCCTTTGCGAAGCAGTTAAAGGGAGGAATGATGAGTCAGGATATTTTCGTGGAGGTTGGACACGGACCTACGCTGATTGACAATAACATCCTTCTGTCGGACGTTTCTCTGCGGATGGCTACACAGGGCGTTGCCATGGTGCACAATCTGATCTGCGGCGCTTTCACCTGTGTGGGCGGCGGAACCGGTCCCCGCTACACACCGTATCACATCCCGCACCGCACCGAGGTGATGGGCTTCATGACCATTCTGCATGGAGACGATCGCTTTTACAACAATATTTTTGTTCAGAAATGGCCGAAGGAAGCCTTTACCGTCCTGCGTGACAGCAGCGAAGGCTCCGACCAGGAGAACCGGGAAGTGGGAACCCATGTGATGGATGAATATCCGACTTATGAGGAATGGATACGTCAGTTTGATATGGATACGGACACGCCTGATATGGCAAAGCTGGAGCCCGCTCATTTCGGACACCTTCCGGTCTGGGTGAAGGGAAATGTCTATTTTAACGGGGCGAGGGCCTGCAAAAAAGAAGCACAGAATCTCGTTGATGCCGAACATGAGGTAAAGGTTGAGGTTGAGATGAGAGAGGGCCGGCCGGTTCTGTCCACCAATCTGTATGAATTTCTGGACGGCTTCACGGTTGATATGATAAACAGCGATATTCTCGGAGAAGCCTTTGAACCGGAAGAACGGTTTGAGAATCCGGACGGAACACCGATTACCTTTGACAGGGATTATTTCGGCAGTCACCGTGGAACACAGATTCTGCCTGGCCCGTTTGCAGAGGAGGTAACAAACGGGCAGAAGCTCTGGTAAATAAATCAGATCAATGGCCTGAAGCATCTTTTGGGTGCTTCAGGCTGTTATATCTATAGAAGGGAGCGCGAAAAAATGGCATTGCTTCATGTGGATTTTTTCTCAGATGTGTTGGGAATGAGCATGCAGATGGATGTGATTCTTCCCCAGCAGACCAGTGGTCAGATCGGAATGGAAGGCAGAGCGGGAGATGGAAAGTACAAAACCGTTTATCTGCTGCATGGTATGAGCGATGATCAGACGATCTGGCAGAGGCGGACGTCCATCGAACGCTATGTCAGCAGCCTGGGCATTGCGGTGGTGATGCCGACGACCCATCTGGGTTTTTATACGGATACCACCTACGGAATGCGGTACTGGACATTTATTTCCGAGGAACTGCCCCGTGTCTGCAGAGAATTTTTCCCGCGTATGTCCGACAGAAAGGAAGACACGCTGGCTGCAGGACTTTCCATGGGGGGTTACGGCGCATGGAAGCTGGCGCTTGGGGTCAGTGATACCTTTGGCGCCGGGGCATCCCTGTCCGGCGCGCTGGACATTGTGGATGATTACAAAAGACATATGGCTCTGGCGGATGGCCGGAAACCACTGTTTGAAGGCATTTTCGGGAGCCTGGAGGAACTTAAGGGAAGCGATAATGAGATTCTGCCCCTCGCTGAAAAGCTTGCGAAAAAAAAGAGCAGAGAAGAGCTTCCGCCGCTGTATGCCTGGTGTGGAACGGAGGACTTTCTGTATGAAGGAAATCTGAAAGCATGGGAGCACGTAAGGAAGCTGGGGTATCAGCTGACAAGCGAAGCATCCGCAGGGGATCATCAATGGAAATACTGGGATGAAAAAATACAGGATGTTCTGCGCTGGTGGCTGAAAACGGATCTGGATCTGACATAACCGCAGGAGGAAAACTGATGAAAAAAAAGAGGCGGATCATTCTGCCCATCGTGGCCGCAGTGCTCTGTTACATTGCCCTTGGCGCGGTGCTGCCGTTCGTGTACCAGCCTGCAGTGAAGGAAGAGACAAAAGAACAGTTCGAACAAAAAAGCTTTTATGGAGAAGATGTGAGCAATGAACGTGCTGCAATCCTTTCCGACAATGTGGACGCCCTGGCAGAGAGAATACGTCTGATTTCCCATGCCAGGGAACGAATCATCCTTTCCACCTTTGAGTTTCGTAACGATGAAAGCGGGAAGGATGTCATGGCAGCGCTGCTTGCGGCGGCGGACAGAGGCGTTGAGGTGCAGATCCTGATGGACGGAATGCCGGCCTTTAAAAATCTCCAGCTTTCTTCCGATCCGTATTTTCAGGCGCTTTCTTCCCATGAAAACATACAGATCGCCCTTTACAACCCGATCAATCTTCTGCAGCCATGGAAGCTGATGGGAAGGCTTCACGACAAATATCTGATCGCGGACGATATCGCCTATATTCTGGGCGGGCGCAATACCTATGACTATTTCCTGGGCGATTATGGGGATTATAAAAATTATGACTGGGATGTTCTCGTATACAGCGAAGAGCCTGGACAGGGAGAATCCATGAATACCCTGCTCGACTATTTTTCCCAAATCTGGGAGCTCCCCCTGAACCGGATCTGGAAGGACAATCCTGAACTTCAGTCCCGAAACCGGGTTTCACAGGCACGCGAGGCACTGGAAGAACGATATGCCTCCATGCAGGAGGAGCATCCGGACTGGTTTGCGGACTGCGACTACAGAGAAAATACGAGAGAGGTTAACCATATCGAACTGCTTGCCAATCCCACGCACTGCCAGGCCAAAGAGCCGGTGGTCTACTATGAGATGACGGAGCTGATGAAACAGGCCGAAGAGGAGGTACGTTTTCATACGCCCTATATCATCTGTAATGACTGGATGCTGCAGCGGCTTGCCGAAGTCTGTGAGAACGTGGAAGATGTGGTCATGATGACCAATTCCGTAGCCAATAACGGAAATCCCTTTGGCGCCATGGATTACCGGAAAAATAAAGGGAAGATCCTGAGAACCGGCGTCGGAATTCTGGAATATGACGGCGGCGTTTCCTATCATGGAAAGTGCTTCGTCATAGATGACCGCCTTTCCTCCATCGGCTCCTTCAACTGGGATATGCGCAGCGCCTACCTTGATACGGAGCTCATGCTGGTGATTGACAGCAAACAGCTCAACGCGGACATGCGCACGGAAATGGCAGAATATGAAAAGATGGCACTGACTGTGGTGGACGAAGATACAACGCTCGCTCCGGAAGGGATGACTGCCCAGAAGACCAGCCTTAAGGATCGGCTCCTGACAGGAATCATTTCAATCTTTGCAGGCTGGGCGCGATTTTTAATGTGACTTCAAAAACAGATGACACATCCTGGCAAATGCATGACAAAAACAGACTGCATTTCCCTTGCTGTGCAGAATTTTCCTTTAGCGGACTGTGTCCGCATCAGCCCTCATCCGGCTAATGCGGAACCAGTCCGTTCAGTTTTAAAACCTCGACAATTGTATCAACCGCATCATTCAATCTGGCGAAATTGCGCTGAACGTCCCTTTCAAATATCTTCATCTGAAGCTGAAGATCATTCAGCTTGCGGGAATCTCTGTCCTGCCGCGCCTTAATATAACCAACAGTGTTTTCCAGCTTATCGAGCCTCCCGTTGATTACGCCAAACTGCCCGTCCATACAATCTAGTCGCTTATCGATGCCGTCGAAGCGTTCATCTATAGCTTCAAACTGTTTGCCGATAGCATCGAAACGCTCGTCCATACCGTCAAGCCGCCTGTCGATACCGTCAAAGCGTTCATCCATACCGTCAAGCCGTTTGTCGATACTGTCGAAGCGTTCATCCATACCGTCAAGCCGTTTGTCGATACCGTCGAAGCGTTCATCCATACCATCAAGTCGCCTGTCGATGCCGTCAAAGCGTTCGTCCATGGAGTCAAGCCGCCTGTCGATGCCGTCAAAGCGTTCGTCCATACCGTCAAGCCGCCTGTCGATGCCGTCAAAGCGCTCGTCCATGGAGTCAAGCCGCCTGTCGATGCCGTCGAAGCGATCATCCATACCGTCAAGTCGCCTGTCAATACCGTCAAAGCGTTCGTCCATACCGTCAAGCCGCCTGTCGATACCGTCGAAGCGATCATCTATACCGTCAAGTCGCCTGTCGATACCGTTAAAGCGTTCATCCATACCGTCAAGCCGTCTGTCGATACCATCGAAGCGTTCATCCATGGCATCAAGCCTTTTGTTGGTGGCCCCGAAATGGGAATCCATTTTATCAATAATCAGTTCAAACATCGTTTTGATTTCATAATCCATACCATCCCTCCTTTTGATATCAGGCACAGACTGGATGAAATGCAGAGTCTGTTTTGTTGTCAATGTGCTCCGGAACGTTCGGGGCATGCTCCGGGAAGACAGAAAAAAGCCGGTAAAAGGTATTTCCGCTCTGAGGTATGTTCTTAGCCACTTTGGGATGATTAAGAAAAATACAGATATGATGCTGACAGGAATCATTACAGGCCTGTAAGATATGTGACGGATCGGCTGAACAGCCCTGTCAAAAAACGAAAGCCTGTGAAATGGCAGAAATCAGAATGGGAAAGAGTGAGCGCTTTTTTCTGATGTGTCTACCATAACACAGGAAAAGAACAGATACAAGATATTTTTCATTTTTTCCGTTGGCCCGGCGAGCGATATGTTTCCAGCAGCCGTTCGATGCGCAGATTCAGGTTTTCCGGAAGACCGTCCGGATTGTCCCAAAAGAAGCGGATCCAGAGCTTCAGATTCTGGTAGGCGGCAGATGTTTTGGGGTGGGAAGCCTGTCCGGGAGCCGCCTGGATGCGTACCTGTACACGTTTCTGCTCAAAGAGCGGAATGATGATATAATACAGTCTGTCGTCAGGGAAGGACAGATATCCCAGTTCATGGCCTGCCTGGTTTTTCAGGAAAAGCCTGTGCCTGCGAAGGGAGGATGGGTAAAGCGGTTCCCCGGGAATTAACGGTTTACAGAAAGGGGAACCGGCCTGTCCGGTTGCCGGATTCTTTCCATATTCCAGCATGGCAGAAAAACGGTACACCGGCCGTCCCTGCGGGTCAGCGGTTGTTGCCTGAGCAAGTTCCTGTACGGCTGCAGAGGCATGGATGAACTGCTGAGCGAGAAGATAGGAGAGTTCTGCCTGAATGGAAAGGCGGCAGTCAGGAACTTCGGAACGGGAAAGGGCATCGTCAATTTCGTCAAGAATCCCGGCACTGCAGCGATAGATGCTGAGCAGAAACAGCGGAAAATCCTCCTGGACTTTCCAAAGATATTTTCCGCGGGCAATACAGAAGGTCCCAAGAACGGCACCTTCCTGATCTTCGGCGTAATGCAGAATTTCACGTTCCCGGTATGCGGAAGAATTGACGGGAGCATCCCATGCATCCGTAGGCTTCTTCGCTTCGCTGTCCGGCTGCCGTCTTCCGTTTTCCTTTCCCGGATGGGAGAAACGGCTGTCAGCGATTCCTTTTTTCAGAACAGAATAGGCGGCGTTGAGTTTCCGGGCATCATGAACCGGCCTGACGGCTCCGGCATCCGGATGGGCCATATGCATGAGCTGGCGGTATCTTTTTTTAATATCATGGATTCCTGCTCCCGGAGTGAGTCCCAGAATCCGGTATGCTTCTTTTTCTGTCATGAATTCTGTTTTCCTTTCTGCCCAAAGTATACATCTGCAGATTTTGTAAAAAAAGGCTTGCAAAATAAGAAAGAACAAAGTATAATACTGCTTGTTCGAGTTATGCTGGAATAGCGCAGTCGGTAGCGCAACTGATTCGTAATCAGTAGGTCGAGGGTTCGAGTCCCTTTTCCAGCTTAATCGTTTGGGGAAAGGGGCTGATTATTAGATTTAATCAGCTTCTTTTTTATAAAGTAAACGCCGCCTGAAAGCGGCAGGAAAAAGAGACCGCCCGAGCCGCTGGTTCAGGCAAGAATTTAGTGCCGCCTTCAGGCGGCAGGAAAAGAGGAAGAGATGAAGGCGTACAACGACAGAAGCAGAGAAGAACTGGAAACCCTGCGTGAAGAACTGGAAGCGGAATATAAAAAATTTCAGGGAATGGGCCTGAAGCTGGATATGTCCAGAGGGAAGCCGTCTGCGGAGCAGCTTGACATTTCCATGGGAATGATGGATGTGCTGAACAGCTCCTCCGATTTGAAGTGCAGGGAAGGAATTGACTGCAGAAACTATGGTGTGATCGACGGTATTCAGGAAGCCAAGGAGCTTCTTGCCGATCTGATCGAGGTTCCCGCCGACAAGATCATCATCTATGGCAATTCCAGCCTGAATGTCATGTATGATACGGTGGCGCGTTCCATGACGCATGGCGTCTGCGGCAGTACGCCCTGGTGCAAGCTTCCGGTCGTGAAGTTCCTCTGCCCGGTGCCCGGTTACGACAGGCATTTCGCGATTACGGAGTATTTTGGGATTGAGATGATCAACGTTCCCATGACTCCAGAAGGCCCTGACATGGATGTGGTGGAGAAGCTTGTGAGCGAAGATGCGGCGATTAAGGGAATCTGGTGTGTTCCCAAGTATTCCAATCCGCAGGGCATCACTTATTCTGATGAAACGGTACGCAGGTTCGCAAGGCTGAAGCCCGCGGCTGAGGATTTCCGCATCTACTGGGACAATGCCTATAATGTACATCACCTGTACGACGATGATCAGGATAATATCCTGGAAATTCTGCATGAATGTGAAGAAGCCGGAAATCCGGATCTGGTATATAAATTCAGCTCCACATCGAAGATCAGCTTTCCTGGTTCCGGCGTTGCGGCTATTTCCGCTTCTTATAATAATCTGAAGGATATCAAAAAGCAGATGTCCATTCAGACCATCGGCCATGATAAGCTGAATCAGCTCCGTCACGTCCGGTATTTCAAAAATCTGGAAGGAATCAGGGAGCATATGAAGAAGCATGCCGCGATTATGCGTCCGAAGTTTGAAGCGGTGGAAGAGATTCTGGAAAAGGAGCTCGGCGGACTGGAGATCGGTTCCTGGCTGAAGCCCAAGGGAGGCTACTTCATTTCCTTCGATGCCATGGAAGGATGTGCGAAGAGGATTGTTTCGCTGGCAAAGGATGCCGGAGTGGTGATGACCGGCGCCGGAGCGACCTACCCTTATGGAAAGGACCCTCATGACAGCAATATCCGTATCGCGCCTTCTTTCCCTCCTCTGGAGGAGCTGGTACAGGCTACGGAGCTGTTTGTTCTGTGCGTGAAGCTGGCCAGTGTGGAAAAGCTTCTGGAAACGATGTAACGTGCCGGAAAAAGACTGATCCGTGCGCTGGAGGCCGCTGTCCATGTGAAAAGCACGGGCAGCGGCCCTTTTTGTTTCTATTTTACAGGAAAAAAGTATTTCTGATGACAAAAGGAACGAAATCAAAGGGAGGTCGAAATGGAAAGCAGAGAAACGATCTGCCTGCTGCAGAGCAGGAAATCCATGCGTGTTTTTGAAGAGAGAGAAATACCGGAAACGGTGAAACGGGAAATTCTGTCCGCATCGATCCGGGCGGCGAGCGCGGGAAACATGGCGCTTTATACGATCATTGACGTGACGGATACAGAGCTGAAAAGGAAGCTTTCCGTCACCTGCGACAATCAGCCTTTCATCGCAGATGCGCCGCTGGTTCTCATTTACTGCGCGGACTACAGGAGATGGTACAGCGCATTCTGCGAAGTGGTAAATGAGGTCCGGCATCCCTCCTATGGAGACTTTATGCTGGCGGCGGAGGATGCCGTCATTGCCGCTCAGACCGCGGCGACAGCGGCAGACGCGCTTGGGCTTGGGACCTGCTACATCGGGGATATTCTTGAAAATTATGAAGAGCACAAACGGATTCTCTCCCTGCCGGACTATGTGGCGCCGATCGCCATGCTGGTGGGCGGTTATCCGACACAGCAGCAGAAGGAACGCAGACAGACACCCCGGTTTTCCGTTACAGATCTTGTTCACGAGAACGGCTACGATCTGGAGAAATCCGGCCGGATGCCCGATATGCTGAAAGAAAGAGACGGCTGGGAGGAAAATTACGCACAGCACGTGCGTGCCTTCTGTGAGCGGAAATACAACAGCGCGTTCAGTGCGGAAATGTCCAGATCGGTAAAGGCCATGCTGGATGCCTGGGTGGGCGCAGGACAGCGTCCCGGCTGCTGAGGTCCCGGAATATGGAATAAGAGAGGGATGTACAGATGAGGGAGCAAATGGAGGAGCATACGGCACAGGAACGCAGGCTTGTACTCGACTGTGCCATGCAGGCCGGAAGCATTCTGCTGAAAAACGGAGCGGAGATTTTCCGGGTAGAGGAGACGGTCGCAAGAATGTGCAGTCATTACGGGGTGGAATCGGAAAAGGCCTTTGTGCTCAGCAACGGCATTTTTCTGACGGCCGGGAATGGAAACGAGCCGTTTTATGCGAAAGTGCAGCACATCCCCGTCAGCGGTGCCAGACTGGACCGGGTGGCGGCGGTCAATCAGCTTTCCAGAGAGATTGAGGAAGGATGCTACAGCCCGAAGGAAGTGAAACAGAAGCTTGACGAGATTGAACGGATGCCGGAAAAAACGACAGGGATCAAGCTTCTTGCATCGGCGGTGGGAAGCGGCTGCTTCTGCTGTATGTTCGGGGGAGGCCTGCTGGACTGCCTTGGCGCTTTTTTTACTGGTTTCATTCTTTATGCCTATGTGCTGAAGCTGTTCACACCGCATCTTTCCAAAATTATCGGAAATATCGGCGGCGGAGCGCTTGTCACCGTTCTGTGTATGTTTTTGTGCCGGATCGGGCTGGGAGAGAGCATGAATTATATGATCATCGGATCGATCATGCCGCTGATCCCCGGAATTGCCTTTACCAACGGCGTGAGGGATATTGCAGACGGGGACTATATCGCCGGTTCCGTACGGCTTCTGGACGCCATCCTTGTCTTTGTATGCATTGCGGCAGGAGTTGGACTGGTAATCACCACATACCACGGACTGACGGGAGGGAGACTCTTATGATTTCCGAAGTGCTTCTTACGACTGTGATCTCCACAGCGGCCGCTGCGGCCGGCACCGTAGCCTTTGCGCTGCTGTTCGGCGTTCCTCGCCGTTTCTTCCCCTACTGCGGCATCATAGGCGGTGCGGGCTGGTTTCTGTACAGTCTGCTGGAAGACCGTCTTTCCGCAGCTGTGGCGACTTTTTTTGCGGCAGTGCTGGTGATGCTCCTTTCCAGGTTCTTTGCTGTGCGTGAAAAATGCCCGGTCACGGTATTTCTGATTTCAGGGATCATTCCCCTGGTACCGGGAGCGGGCATCTACTGGGCCGCCTACTACATGGTGACGGATCAGCTTGCTGAAGCGACGGATGCGGGATTCGCCGCCGTCAAGGCGGTGGCCGCAATCGTGCTGGGCATTGTATGCATTTTTGAGCTGCCTCAGGAACTGTTCGCCATCGGCAGAAAGAAAACGAAACGCTGACCGGAACGTCTGACAGATGGATCAGATCCTGGATTCCCGTTCGGAATATTCAGAGCGCAGTTTTTTGTTCCGTTTACTCGTCCGGATGAGATTAGAAAATTTATTATAAAACCAGAAGGAGTAAACAAACAGCGGGCTGATCTTCCCCATTCTTTCCTTTGTCGTTTTGTGGTAAAGCGTGCCGCCGCAGCCGATGACCTCTCCTGCGCGGATGCAGTTGATGAGGTCCGTTTCCGTCTCGACTGTATCCGGAATTTCTGTATAAGCAAGCCCTACGCAGTCCGTTTTGTGTGAATCACTGCCGCCGAGGCCGGGCTTATGATATTTAGCGGCCAGCCTGCAGGCAGTCGCATTGGATTCCTCGTCCTCACAGGCGTTGAAAATCTCAACAAAATCGAACTGCTCCACGATTTTGGGATCTCTGCGGTAGGCGCGCGTATTACAGAAGCTCATATATTTTTCTCCGCAGGGATGGGCTGGCCCCAGAACGCCGCCGTAGGAATGGACGATGGAGATCAGGATATTGACCGGAAGGCCGCGCAGCTCAAGGATACGAAGCTTGACAGTCTCCGGGACAATGACCAGAATATGACCGCCGCCGCTGGTATCGTATTCGATGCCTTTAAAGACCTTGAAGTCTGTGTACTTTTTGTCCTTCAGATGCTTTTTCCAGTAACGGTAACCGTTGTAGGAATCATGGTCAGTGACGATCATTCCGCCAAAGCCTTTTTCCTGCAGCAGTCTGATATATTCTTCTATAGATACCCGGCTGTCCAGGGATCCTTCCTTCACATGGCAGTGCATGTCGATTTTCATATCGCGCATACCTCCTGCCGCCACAGGCGGCACAAAATTATATACTTATTGTAGCCTTTTTTGACATTTTTGAAAAGGGAAAATTATTTTTTATTATGTCATTCCTTTTTGGGAATGTTAATGGTAGAATAAATGGGGCTGCGGAGCCCGCACAGAAAGAAAAAAAGCAGGAAGGATGAAAAAAGATGATCCATTATCTGACCGGAGAAGCCGGTAGCAGAACTGTAGCATTTATTGGAATTTTACTGGCGTTTGCCGCCACCTGTCTGACGATGTATAAATGTATGGACCTTCTCCCGAAGGATCAGGGGAGAGAATTTGCAGTGGATGGAAAGAAGTCGGCAGGCAAGCCGCGGGGCGCAGGCTTCCTTTTTGTTCTTGTGTTCATTGCGGCGGCTCTTCTGTTCGCAAGGCCGAGCAGAGAGACCTTTATCTATCTGATTCTTGTGGGGGCTGCCATGCTGACCGGATTTCTGGATGACTGCGCAAAGACGCCCTGGGGCGAATATAAAAAAGGGATTCTGGATCTGATCATTGCGGTGACGACAGCGGTGACCTTCCTGAATTTCAATTCCAGCGAAGTGACCTTTTTGCTGGCGGGAAAGGCGGTGACATTTCCCCCTGTGCTGTTCGGCATACTTGCGGTAGTCCTTGTGTGGGTATCCATCAATGTGACCAATTGCTCAGACGGCGTGGACGGGCTTTCGGGAACGCTCACGATCATTACGCTGATGACGGTGTTTCTGGTGGACACGCTCCTCGCGGATGGGGGGAAAGCGGATGGCTTTTCCTACCTGATTCTTTTGTTCTGTGTCTGCATCCTGGGCTATCTGTGGTATAACGCCACACCGAGCAGGCTTTTGATGGGAGATGCAGGTTCCCGCGCCATGGGCCTGTTCATCAGCATCGCGGTTCTGAAAACGGGAAGTCCTTTCCTTTATATTCCGGTGGCGCTGGTTCTGATACTGGACGGTGGTCTTGGACTTATTAAGGTTTCCCTCCTTCGTTTCCTGAAAATCCGGATTCTGACGAAGGTGCGGACCCCGCTGCACGACCAGGCCAGAAAGGTATGGTCGTGGTCCAACACACAGACCGTTTTCCGTTTTGCCATCATTCAGATCATGCTCTGCGCGGCTGTGATTTATATTGCAATGCCGTGATGCGGCGTGGTACAATGATCAGAACATGAAAACGGCCTGTTGGTTGAATCGACATATATGCACCGGATGACTTTCGGGAATCCGGTGCCTGAGGAGAGAATATATTATGAAAAATGAACTGCTTACCATAGGGCCTGTCACCATCCATGGCTACGGGCTGATGATCGGAATCGGTGTGATTGCCGCTTACCTGACTGCGGAATACCGGGCAAGAAAGCTGAAGCTGGATGCGGATCAGGTTTTTTCCCTGGTGATCTGGTGTCTGATTTTCGGCGGACTGGGTTCCAAGCTATTATTCTGTCTGACTCAGCTGGATGTGATTCTTGCGGATCCTTCCTATCTGTTTCATTCCCTGGCAAACGGCTGGGTGGTATACGGAGGGCTGATTGGCGGCGTGCTGGGAGGATTTCTGTTCTGCCGACATAAGAAAATCAATTTTCTTTCCTATTTTGACCTGGCGCTTCCTTCGGTCGCACTGGCCCAGGGTTTTGGCCGCATCGGCTGTTTTCTTGCAGGCTGCTGCTACGGACGTCCGACGGACAGCTCCTTTGGGATTACCTTTACCAATTCCGCTTATGCGCCAAACGGCATTTCCCTGATTCCTACACAGCTGATTTCAAGCGGTCTGGATTTCCTCCATTTCTTCATACTGCTTTATATTGCAAAGCATAAGAAGGCGGAAGGACAGGTGGGCGGCTTTTATCTGATTTTTTACAGCATCGGGAGATTCGTTCTGGAATTTTTCCGCGGCGACATGGAACGCGGCAGCGTGGGAGAGCTGTCCACTTCACAGTTCATCGCGATTTTCACGCTGATTGCAGGTATTGTAATCGTGGCTGGCTCTCAGATCATGGCTTCCCGGAACGTACGTCCTTTCCTGGTTGGGCCGCATGGGACGGCGCTCGTTTCGGAGGAGAAAACGGATGGTGTTCAGGCGGAACAGGCTGCGGAAGAAGAGGCTGATGCAGCAAAACAGGACGACGGAACAGAGCAGTCAGGAGAGGAATCAATATGAAAACAGCTGCGGTGGATATGCACTGCGATACAATTTCCGCACTGCTTGAAATGCGGCGGAAAGGAACATATTCAGCAGGCAGCGGGCTGTCGTCCAACAGCCTGCATGTTGACCTGGAAAAACTGGAAAAGGGCGGCTGCATCCTTCAGAATTTCGCGTTATTCGTCGCACTCTCTGCATGTGATGATCCGTTTAGGGAATGTACGGCCCTTGCGGATCTGTATTATGAGGAGCTTGAGAAGAATAAGGATCGGATCCGGCCTGTATACCATTATGAGGACATCGAAAAAAACCGGGCGGAGGGAAAGCTTTCCGCACTGCTGACGGTGGAAGAGGGAGGGGTTTGTAAAGGGCGTCTGGGGAATCTCAGACTCTTATACCGTCTCGGCGTCCGTATGCTGACCCTCACCTGGAATTTTCCCAATGAGCTGGGCTGGCCGAATGTGCGGATGCCGGAGAAAGACTCCGAAGCCGCTCCGGATTTTACCACGCCGGATGGGGAGCATGGCCTGACGGAAACCGGCTTCGCTTTCCTTACGGAAATGGAACGGCTGGGCATGATCGTGGATGTTTCCCACCTTTCCGATGCGGGCTTCTGGGACGTGGCCCGCACGGCAAACAAGCCCTTTGTGGCAAGCCATTCCAATGCGAGGGCAGTGTGCGGGCATGTACGGAATCTGGGTGATGACATGATACGCGCGCTGGCTGAAAAGGGCGGCGTTACCGGCCTGAATTTCTGCCCTTCCTTTCTGGAGGAGGAAAGGAAGGAGGGAGAAAGCCGGGGAAGTCTTGACGCCATCGTGACGCACGCAAGGCATATTGTGAACATGGGCGGAGAGGACTGCCTTGGCCTTGGCAGTGATTTCGACGGAATTCCCACAAATGCGGCCATTCCGGACGCCGCGCATCTGCCGCATCTGGCGGATGCCTTAAAAAAGGCAGGCTTTTCTGAACGTCAGATTGATAAAATTTTCTGCGAAAACGTGCTGCGCGTATATCGTGAAATTTTATAACAGGAGGACAGATGGAGAAAGAAAGAAAAAACGGACCGGCCGGTCAGAAAAGAAACAGAAGACGGAAAAGGAACGGCACTCTTTCCTATTATTATAGACATGCGCTGCGTATACTGAAAAGACGAAAAAAGACGGTTCTGGCCGCTGCGGCCTGTGTGCTGGCTGCATGCTGTATGCTTCTGGTGGTATGGGCCCTCGTGCGCGGTCTTTCGGGAAGAAATATTGAGGCGGAAATCGAAACGGTGGAGAACGTAGCGGGAGAACCTATCGACACCACAGAGCCGCTTCAGGAAAATGCCTATCCGGAGGTGAACGACCTGATCAGCAGATATTTCGCTGCGCTGCAGGAGGGGGATGAGGAAACCCTTACTACCCTGCGTGACAATACCGGAAATGCTGATCTTCTCAGAATGCAGGAAAACAGCTCGCATATTGAGGCCTATACCAATATAACCTGCTATACCAAACCGGGGCTTGAGGCGGATTCCTATGTGGTCTTCGCCTACTATGAGGTAAAATTCCAGGGAATCGACACCACACTTCCCGGCATCGCCCCGCTTTATGTGTGCAGAAATGCGGATGGGGCATATTATCTGCATGATCTGACACAGGATGAAGAGGCCTCTGCCTATGCGAACGAGGTAGCCGGACAGGAGGATGTAACTGCGCTCTATACGCAGGTAAACGAAGAGTATGCGGCCCGCCTTGCGGAGGATGAAACCCTTTCCGCGTATGTGGAAAGCTATATGAATGACATGATGGTTGCGGTGGGAGAGGCCCTCGAGGAGCAGACTGCCGAAGCGGAAAGCGCACAGGCAGCGGAGACCGGAACAGATGCCGCTTCGGAAGAGGGTTCTGAAGGAAGCGCGGAAAGCTCTGACGGCGAAGGTGCTTCTTCCCAGGAGAATACAAGTGCTTCATCCGCATCCTCCGGCGCTTCCTCATCTGTCCCGGACAGCGGAGAATTCACCGTGAGTGAAACGGTCAACATCCGGAAAGGGGTCAGCGAGACCTCAGAGAAAATAGCGGTCTGCTATCCGGGGGAAACCCTTGAGATTCTCATGAAGCAGGCGGACGGCTGGACCAGGGTACGGTATCAGGGCCAGACAGGCTATGTGAGGTCTGACGTGTTGAAATAAGAAACGATATGACAGCAGAATAATAACGAAAAAGACCGGCGCACCTGAGAATGGTGTGCCGGTCTTTTTTCTTCCCAACAGTTTCAGTTCCCTTTTATTCCCGATTCCGCAGGAAGCGCAGATAATTAATGTAATGCCTTAACTGCCGCATCTCTTCTTCAGAAAAATCCTGAATTTCCAGCGGGTCAAAACGTATTTCTTTTCCGGTTTTCCCAGGCTGCTGCGCGAGAAGTTCAAGCTGATCCGTTGTGATATCCAGCGCCGCGCAGATCGCGCAGACCGAACTGTAGCTGGATTTTTCCACCCCTCTGTCAAGGATGGACTTCAGGGTCGTATACGGAATTCCGGTCAGCCTGGCGATATCGGCGGTGCAGAGATTCTTCTGAAGCATCAGATTCTTCAGTACATCATTTCTTTTCATTTTGCAAAGTCTCCTGTTCTTAAAAATATATCCTATTTTTTCCTTATTGTAAATGTTATTTGCTGGCAATCCTGGCAATAATAATCGCAGATGGAAAAAACTCATCCGATTGAAGGGATTGACGATTACGGTAGGATGCTATATTATACTGATTAGTTACGATGTATCGCAAAAAGCGAAACAAAAATATGTCGCCAGCCTGACGGCATCGTACTTTGAGTTATAAATACGAGGTCAAAATGATTAATATTGATTGCAGTAATCTGATCAGAGAAATGAAGAAGAAAGGGATTACCTGTCATGAACTTGCATTTCTGCTGGGCGAAGAAAATGAGGCAATCGAATCCAAAATGCAGGGAACGTCAGAATGGATTTACGAAGAAGTGATTACCATCAGAGATACGTTGTTTCCCGAACATGAACTGGGCTATCTTTTTAAAGAAAAAAAGAGACAGGATGCGTGAATACAAAAAATGAAAAAAGCGTTGATAATTACCACAATCAGTGGTTTTGTGCCGCAGTTTGAAATGAATAATGTTTCTCTCTTTCAGGAAATGGGATTTGAGGTTCATTATGCATCAAATTTTGACCGTCCCGTATATGACTATGACAAAAATCTTTTTCAGCAAAGGGGCATTATTACTCATCCCTTATTCATCGAAAAATCCCCTGTACATTTGATTCAAAACTATAAAACATTCAAACAGTTGAAAACCCTTCTTCAGGAGGAACGGTTTGATCTGATCCACTGCCACAATCCCATGGGCGGCGTGCTCGGGAGACTGGCGGGAAGTCTTTATGCGCCCGGCGCCGTAATCCTGTATACGGCTCACGGATTTCATTTTTACAGAAAAGCCCCCTTAAGAAACTGGCTTTTATACTATCCGGTGGAACGGGCTCTGGCGCGGCTGACAGATATCCTGATCACGATCAATGAAGAGGATTTTAAAAGAGCCGGAGGCTTCCGTCTCAGATATGGAGGAAGCGTCTGGAAGATTCCCGGAGTCGGCCTGGATGTGAAGCGCTTCGTGCCGAAGGAAAAGGAGCGGAAGAAACGAAAGGCGGAGCTGGGATTTCCGGAAGATTCTTTTCTGGTTCTGTCCGTGGGAGAGCTGAACCGGAACAAAAATCACCGGGCTGTCATTCAGGCTGTTTCACAGATGGCGGAAAAAGACATCTGCTATGGAATCTGCGGAAGAGGAAACGGCCGGAAGGAGCTGGAGAGACTGATTGAAAAGAAGGGACTCCAGAGCCGGGTGAAGCTTCTGGGATACCGGAAAGATATCGAACGGGTGCTTCCTGCGGCGGACTGCTTCCTTTTCCCTTCGAAGCGGGAGGGATTCGGCATGGCAGCCGTGGAAGCGATGGCAGTCGGCCTGCCTCTCATTACATCAGACTGCCGCGGGACCAGAGAATATATGAAGGATGAAGTCACAGGCATTGTGTGTGTCAAAAACTGTCCGGAGAGTTATGCGGAAGCGGTACGCAGGCTGAAAAGCAATCCGCGGAAACGGGTTGAAATGGGCCGCTCAAGCAGGGAAAGGGCGCTCCTGTTCAGCCGGGAAGCGACGGAAAACGTTATGAGACGGGTCTATGAAGCGGCCTGCGCACAGATGGAGCATGTGAGAAAACGGGAACCGGAGACGGTACATAGAGAGCCGGATCAGACTAAAAAGGTCAAGGCATGACGCAGGGGTGAGAGAAAAATGTCAAACATACTGGTTACAGTGGTAATGGGCGTCTATAACCAGCACAACAAAGAGGAGCTGGAGGAAGCTGTCCAGTCCATTCTGGCACAGACAATGCAGAACTGGGAGCTGATCATCTGTGACGATGGTTCGGACGGAGAGGCAGCGCGGAATCTGAAAAATTATGAAAACCGGGATGACCGGATCCGGGTGCTCCGCCATCCCAGGAACCTGGGGCTTGCAGCGACGCTGAACACCTGTATCGCGCAGGCCAGAGGAAAATATATCGCCAGGATGGACGCGGATGATGTTTCCCGTCCGCAGCGGCTGGAAAAACAGTATCAGTTTCTGGAAAAACATATCCAGTATGCTTTTGTGGGATGTAACGCCGATCTGATCGATAAAGACGGCGTATGGGGCGTAAGAACCATGCCGGAGGAGCCCTGCCGGGAGGATTTTCTCCCCTTTTCCCCATTCATTCATCCTTCCGTTATGGTACGCAGAGAAGTCTATCTCATGAGCGGCGGCTATTATGTATCGAAGGAAACCTGGCGGTGTGAGGACTATGAGCTGTTCATGCGGCTGTATGCGCAGGGCTATCAGGGCTACAATATGCAGGAGCGGCTGTTCTGCTACCGGGAGGACAAGACCAGCTATGAGCGCAGGAAATTCCGCTACAGACTGGATGAAGCGAAGATCCGGCACAGAAATTTTAAAAATCTCGGCATGACCGGACCGGTTCCCTGGCTGTATGTCATCCGCCCGGTCGCCGCGGGACTGCTTCCGGTTCCCCTTCTGATGTACATAAAACGACGACAGGTGAAGAAAGAGGTTGCCTTTGTTGAATCCTTTAAAACCGCAAAAGAAATGCAAACTGAATTATTATCGCAGACTGCTGAAAAAGACGCCAGAACTGCTGGGAATCTCTGAAAAAGCCTATGCGCAGGCGCTTTTTACCGGCACCGCCGAAGAGGCGCAGGCCTGCGTCAGCATGTTCGTGCTCGGCCCGGTTCTGCTTGCCTTTGTTTCCTGGGTGCTGAAGCAGGCGCAGGAATCCGGAAAGAGCAGGCTGTATTTCCTGGCGAGGGACGGCTGGCTGATGTACCGGATGGCACAGAGCCTCTGCAAAGCCGCCGGAGCGCATTCTCCTTCCACAGGCATTTTCCCGGAAGGTAATCTCCCGGAATGCCGGTATCTGTACGCTTCCCGCTATGCCTGGAGGCTTCCTGAACAGCATCTGATCGGGGAGAAAAGCCTGGAGCGGATCTGCAGGGGCGGTATGCATGTGACCTTTGCGGACATGATGCGCAGGGCGGGTCTGACGGCTGAGGAAGCGAAACGGATTGCCGCTCTGGTGTGCCCGGAGCGGAGCATGGAGGAAGCACTGGCATGGAGCGAGATTCAGGGCCTGCGGATTCCGCTTTCCGGCTGCGATGAGTTCCGGGCGCTTGCCGACCGTCATTCCCGCAGCCGGTATGAGGCTGCCATCGCGTATCTTTACCAGGAGGGCCTGCTGGAGGAAATTCCCTGGGCGCTGGTGGACAGCGGATGGATCGGCACCATGCAGGAAAGCCTTACTCATCTTCTGGAAAGCGCCGGATACAGGGGAAAAGTGGAGGGCTATTATTTCGGCCTGTACAACCTTCCGAAAGGGGCTGACAGCCGAAGCTATCACGGCTGGTATTTTGAACCGGCCTCCGGGACGGGCAGAAAGGCGCATTTTTCCAACTGTCTCTTTGAATGCATTTTTACCGCGCCGCATGGTATGACGCTGGCATACGAACAGAAGGGAGAGCGCTGGCAGCCGAAACTGGACCGGCTTTCTCCGGAAAATGAAGGATGGGCAGCCAGACAGATGAAGCTTCTTGAGCTTTATATGGAAACCCTCATAAACAACTGTGGAGAGGCCGGAAGTTTCGGCGAATCCGCTGAAGATAGATACGGACGTCTGGAAGAGGAGGCGTCCCGCCTCCGGGTACAGGAGCTTCTTACCGGCTTTATGTCCGCCCCGTCCATGGAGGAGGGCAGATGCTATGGAGGCGTTTTCTTTTCCGACGATGTGACGGAGGAGCGGATGCAGCCCCTGGCGGCGTATTTGACCGGCCGGCAGCTTTTGGAACATCATCTGATTCCCCGTCTGCGTCTGATGCTGTTTCCCGGGAAAAGGAAGCTGCAGGACAGCGGATGGATCGAAGGGAGCATCCGGCTGTACGGCGGAAGCCTGTATGCCTGGCACAGGGCGGGAGCCCTTCTCTATAAATACGCGCTGTATATGAGGATGCAGCATGGTTTCAGAAAAGGACGAAAGGCAGCTTAGTGAATGAAGAAACTGGAAGAACTGAAACAATATACTTTTGTCGTAAGGCAGCTTGTTGCAAGGGAAATCAAACGGAAATACTCCAGGTCTTACCTGGGAATCCTCTGGAGCGTGCTGAATCCCCTGCTGAACATGGTGGTGCTTTCCTTCATTTTTACGAAGATGTTCAGCAGAAGCATTGAAAACTATCCGCTCTACCTTCTGACCGGACAGACGATATGGCAGCTTTTCACGGGAGCGACCAACGCGGCGATGACCGTCATGGTGGACAACCGGGTGATGCTTACCAGAGTCAAGTTTCCCATGGTGATCTTTCCTGTCGCACGGGTGTACAGCGCGCTGGTCAATTACCTGTATACCTTTGTCGCTTACCTGCTGATGCTTCTGGTATTCCGGATCCGTCCGAACGTCACCATGCTGGCCGCGCCGTTTATCATCCTGTGCGTCACACTGTTTTCGCTGGGAATGGGATATCTGCTCGCTGTGGCTTATGTTTTCTTCGCGGATATCAAATATCTGTATACCGTCCTGCTCAGTCTCTGGATGTACTGCTCCGCCATTTTTTATCCGGTGGAACAGCTTCCGGAAATGATCGGCAGGATCATAGAGGCAAATCCGGTGTACAACTATATCGCCTGTATGAGGAGCGCCATGCTGTATGCAGCCTGGCCGACGCAGGCACAGTGGATCCGGATGCTTGTCTGGGCAGTTATCATGTATGCGGTGGGAAGCCTGATATTCCACCGGAGCCAGAACCGGATCATGCAGACCGTCTGACCGGTTCCTGAAAGGAAGAAAAAGATTATGAAAACAGGCAGGAAAAGAATCAAAAACTGTATATTGCTTCTGCTTCTGCTGGCGATCCCGTTCTATGGCCCGGCCGGGATCACGGTATATGCCCAGAATGCCACAGTCGCCTATGGTTCGGCCGAATACGTCCCGGTGGAAAACGAGGAATTCAACATCGGCCTTTATATCCGGTGTGACGTTTCGGATTTCGTCTATACCGTAACCGTGCAGTATGACCCCTCCCATATGGAATATCTGGGCGGAGCGGACAGCGCGGAAAACGGCGTTCTCCGGTTTGCCGGGAACGGTACTGGCGGAGAACGCCAGTATATGCTTTCTTTCCGCGCTCTGACGGAAGGCGAGTGTACCGTCAGCGTGACGGAAATCTCGGTGATTACCGATCCTTCCGCAGGAATCATTGCGGAGGAAGGGGAAATGGGAGCCGGAATGGCGGAGGAGCTGGCCGCGCAGGCCGAGCCCCCTACAGTAGCAGAAGTCTCTTCCCTGGCAACAGCGGCGGTCCGGATTCAGCCCGATGTGGACTGTACCCTTTCCGGGCTTTCCATTGAACTGCTTCCGGATTTTGCCCTGGAGCCGGATGTTTATGAATATGACCTCACCGTTTCTTCCGAAACGGAGGAGCTTACGCTGGACGCGGCTCTTGCGGATGAAAGGGCCTCTGTGAGCATTTCGGATACCGGGCTTGAGACAGGGGAAAATACCATTATCGTTACGGTGAGCGGCGGAAATGAATCGAGACAGTACCTTCTGCACGTGACAAGACCGGAGCCGGAATCCACAGCTTCCTCTACGGAAGAAACCCTGGAAGCCGCGGAAGAAACGGGGACGGAGACGGCACAGACGCAAGAGGGCGCTGGGGCGGAAGAATACGCCCCGGCGGAAGAAGCCGCAGGGAACAGCGGCAGAGATACGGGTCTGACCGGCTCTTCTGAGAAGGGAGAAGCGCTTCAGGAGGAATCCGTTCCTGTCATGGCGCAGCCTGCTCAGCCGCGGGACAGCCGCGGGTTTCTTTCCCTGCCGGCCATCCGGTACCTGCTTCTGGGAGGCGGTATTTTTCTGCTGGCCGCGGCGGGAGCCCTTGCCTTTTTCCTGTGGAGAAGGAAACGGTCGGAAAGATACTTTGATGATGATGACGATGAAATGGAGTGGATGGATCTGAATCAGGACGAAGCGTGGATCCGCTGGCTGGCGGATGCGGAAGAAGCGGAGGATGAAATGGCAGAAGAGGAAACAGGACAGGCAGAGCCTCCCAAAACGGCGGCAGAGAAGCTGACCGCCCAAAATCCTGAGGCAAAAGCGCCGAAGGCTGCAGAACCTGCCGCGGCAGACCCTGCGGTTCAGCAGGAGCAGCCCCCTGTCATACGCATAAAAGACGTGAGCATGCGCTTTAAAATCAATGAAATCAACGCGGGGAGCCTGAAGGAATATCTGCTCGCCACCCTGAAAAGGCAGAATAAATATCATGAGCTTGAGGCCCTTCAGCATATCACCTTTGATATTCAGAAAGGAGAGGTGGTCGGCATCATCGGAACCAACGGCTCAGGAAAGAGCACGCTGCTAAAGCTGATCGCCGGTGTGCTCAAGCCTTCCGAAGGGAATATTGAGGTGGACAGAAAAAAGGTCCAGCTTCTCACTCTGGGTACCGGCTTTGACGCGGAGCTGACGGCCAGGGAGAACGTCTATCTGAATGGCGCTATCATCGGCTACAGCAAGGAATTCATCGATGAAAATTTTGATAAAATCGTGGAATTCGCGGAGCTGGAGGGCTTTATGGATGAAAAAATCAAAAACTTTTCCTCCGGTATGACCTCCCGCCTGGGCTTTGCCATCGCCACAGTGGGCGAGACGGCGGAGATCCTGATTCTGGACGAGGTGCTCAGCGTGGGAGACATGTTTTTCCGCAAGAAAAGCGAGCAGCGGATTAAGGAGATGATTCACAGCGGCTCCACCGTGCTGATCGTATCCCATTCCACGGATACCATCATAAAGAACTGCACCAAAGCGGTATGGATTGAAAAAGGAGTGCTGAAGGAAGTCGGAGACCCGAAAAAGGTCTGCGCGTCCTATCGGAAAATGGCGGGATAAGGTTCCTGCCGAAGCGAGGAAAACGATAACCTTATACCAGGGAAGTACCTGTTCCCTGCAGCAGGAAAGAGGAAGCCGATATGGGGCTGATGACGCTCAGGATGAATGTTTACGGCACGCTGGTCAACCGGGTGCCGGAAATCAGAGAAAAATATCATATGGTTCGTGACCGTCAGACCGCCTCCTGGCAGCGCCCGATAGCGTGGTTCTATCTCGGAACGCTGAATCTTGGGTGGCTGCTGGGCTGGAAAAAATTTTCCGGAAACACCGTAAGAGCAGCCGGGCCGGATATGCGGACGGCAAAGCGGCTTCTGGCGGTTGATACGGAATCCGCCGCCTCCGTGAGGGAGACGCCGGCGGCCCTGGCAGAACGGCTTTCCGCTTTTGATGTGGTTTCCTTCGACGTCTTTGATACGCTGCTGCTGCGTCCATTCTCCAGCCCGGAGGATCTGTTTTACATCGTGGGACAGAAGCTGGATTATCTGGACTTTCGCCGAATCCGCATGGAAGCGGAGCAGCGCGCGCGCGAGCGATGTCTGAAGGAAAAGGGACATCGGGAAGTCACCCTTTCCGATATCTACGACTGGCTGGAACAGGAAGCGGGTATTCCGAAAGAGGAAGGAATGCGCGCGGAGCAGGAGGCAGAGGAAGCTCTGTGCTTCGCCAATCCGTATATGCTGGAGGTATTCCGCCTCCTGCGCGGAAAGGGAAAACGGATCATCGCCCTTTCCGACATGTATCTTCCCTCCGCAGTGATTGCGAAGATGCTTGAAAAATGCGGTTTTTCAGGAATAGTGGGCTGCTTTGTTTCCTGTGAGTACGGCTGTTCCAAAAGCGACGGAAACCTGTATGGAAAGGCGGAACAGCTTCTTGGTACGGGACGATTCATCCATGTGGGAGACAACCGGGTGTCCGACGGAGAGAACGCGCGGAAAGCCGGATGGGAGAGCGTTCTCTACGGAAATGTGAACGCGGAGGGAGCGCCCTTCCGGGCTATGGAAATGTCGCCGGTTACAGGCAGCATATACCGGGGGCTGGTAAACGCCCATTTACATAACGGCCTGAAGGGCCGGGACAGAGATTATGAATGCGGATTTGTCTATGGCGGCATTTTCGCTCTGGGTTACTGTCAGTTCATCCACAATTATGTACAGGAGCATGGGATTGAAAAAATCCTGTTTCTGGCAAGAGACGGGGATATTCTCAGCCGGGTCTACCGCCTTCTCTATCCTGAAGAGGAGGCGGCGGGAAAAATCCGTTACGTTCTCTGGTCCAGGCTGGCGGCTGTGAAGCTTACGGCCCGCTATTATAAATATGATTATTTCAGAAGGTTTCTGTTTCATAAGGTAAACCAGGGCTTCACCCTGGAGCAGATCTTTGAAGCGATGGAGCTTTCCGATCTGCTTCCCGGCCTGACCGCAGAAAGCGGAGCGGCCGGAGCTTCCCTGCGCGGAAAGGATACGCTGACGGACAAAAATGTACATGCGGTGAAGGACTATCTGAACCGGCACTGGGAAGAAGTGCTTTCCCATTATGAGAGCCAGCTTGAAACAGGCCGCCGCTACTATGAAAAGGCGCTGGACGGAGCCGCATCGGCCGCCGTTGTGGATATTGGATGGGCCGGGAGCGGCGCGATGGCTCTTAACGTGCTGGTCAACCGGGTCTGGAAGCTGAACTGCGAGATCACCGGAATCCTTGCCGGAACCAATACCCGTCACAATGCGGAACCGGATATGAGCGAGGCGCAGCTTGCGGACGGAAAGCTGGTCAGCTATCTGTTCTCCCAGTCCCACAACCGGGATCTCTGGGAGCGGCATAACGCTTCAAAGGGAGACAATGTGGCCATGGAAAAGCTTCTGTCATCTCCCTTTCCGTCCTTTCGCGGTTTTAGAGGCCCGGACTGGGAAGCACAGGCCCTGCGTCCCCGTTCCGATGAGGAAGCAGGGCAGGCGGAACGGATCCAGGCCGGAATCCTGGATTTCTGCAGGCTGTATCTGGAAAGCGGCGCAGACTCCTGCATCGCCTCCATCAGCGGCAGAGACGCCGCGGCGCCCGCCTGTCTGTGGATGGAAGCGGAACGGAAGCGGATGGCAAAGGAAGATATCCAATGCGTTCTGGCCTGACGGCGGGGCCAACTGAATTAACATGGCATTATGACATTTTACCATACAGCTTACAAAGAGAGGTACTTTGACCAATGAGAAAAAAGAGAGAGTTATCCGGATACAAAAGAGAGTCATTCGGATACCGGAGAAAATACGGCCTGCTGACCGCTGCGGCGTGTCTGGCATTCCTGCTTTCCGCCTGTGCGGGAGCGCAGACGGCTCCCGCCGGGACCACAGAGGAATCTACCGCCGCTGAGGAAAGCGGCATGGAGACGGCAGGGGGAGGAGAGGCGGCGGACACATCTGCGGCGCAGACCGCTTCTCCGGGAGAAACCGGTTCTTCAGACATGGAAGAGACGGAAACATCGGCAGCGGAAGAAACCGAATTCCAGGGAGAAACGGAGACAGAATCGCAGGTCTCCGCCTCCGGGCTGGAAAACTGGCTGACAGAGGACGGATATCTGAATCTTGCCGCCCTTCAGGAAATCAACGCGGACATCTATGCCTGGCTGGATATTCCGGGGACGGATATCAGCTTTCCCCTCCTGCAGTCCGCCGAGGATGAATATTATTACCTGAGCCATAACGAATCGAAGGAAGAGGACGAGGCGGGCTGCATCTATACGGAATATTTCAACCGGAAGGATTTTTCCGACCCCAATACCGTGATTTATGGGAGAAATGTGGAGGGAAGATTCGCGTTGCTCCATCAGTTCCAGGACAGGGATTTCTTTGACACCTACCGTACCGTCAACATTTATCTGGAGGACCGGGTGTTAAGCTATGAAATTTTCGCCGCCTACAATTACGACGACAGACATCTGATTAAAATTTATGATTTCTGGGATAAGGACATTTTCGCGGACTATCTGGAAACGGTTTTTTCCCAGAGGGCCATGGACGCCTATGTGGACGATTCCATTGAAGTGACGGCGGATGATAAAATCATTACCCTTTCCACCGGAGTGACGGGCCAGGACGACAGACGTTATCTCGTCCAGGCCGTCCAGATATCCTGACAGAAGAAGAGAACAGAATGGAAAGAAAACGAAAAAAGAAAAAACTGCAGAGAAGAATTCTCATCGGATTCAGCATTGCAATCGGTGTGCTGTTCACGGCGGGAGTTTCCCTGATCGCCGCCTGGCTGATCCTGGACTACCAGGGCAGATCCCGGCTGTCCGCCAAACAGGAGGCGGTTCCGGAGGGCATGCAGAGCTTCGCGGCGGAGACGCAGGATTTTACGGCGGACACAGAGGGCGAAGCCCTTCAGACCGGAGAGCTCCGTTATCAGGGAAAAACCTATGCCTATAAAAGCAATATCATGACCTTCCTTTTTATGGGAATCGACAAAACCGGGGAAATGGAGGCTTCAGAAGATCTTTTTGAAGGTGGGCAGGCCGACGCCCTGTTCCTTGCCGTACTCGACCCTGATGAGAAAAAAATCAGCGTCATCGGCATCAACCGGGACACCATGGCGGAAATCTCCGTCTATGACAGAAACGGCCTCTATGCCGGAACCCAGACCGCCCAGATCGCCTTGGCTCACGCCTACGGCGACGGAATGGAGGAAAGCTGCGAAAACACCGTAAATGCGGTCAGCCAGCTTTTCTATGGACTTCCGATCCATGGCTACTGCGCGCTGAATATGGAAGTGGTGGCCCTTTTAAATGACGCTGTGGGCGGGGTGGACGTGGTGATCCCCGAATCAGCCGCCGGAGCGGATATCGCGATTGACGGCGAGCGCTATAAAACCGGATGGACAGCCGGTCAGCAGGTCCATCTGATGGGAAATGATGCCTATACCTTTATCCGATACAGAGATACCGACCAGCCACAGAGCGCGGAAGCCAGACTGGAGAGACAGAAGACCTATCTACAGGCCTTCATTGGACAGGCGGTAGCTGCGGTCAAAGATGATCTGACTCTCCCGCTCACCCTGTATACAACCATAACACCGTATATGGTCACCGACATCTCGGCCCAGGAAGCGGTACACATCGCGACGGAAGCGGTTTCCTACAGCTTCAGCGAGGAAGACCTGTACTCCATGGAGGGCGAAGTACGCATGGGAGAGATTTTCGAAGAGTTCTACCCCGATGAGACTGCCCTCTATGAGCTGATTCTCCGGGTTTTCTATGAAGAAGTGCCGGAGAGCAGTGAAAGCACGGAGTAATTTCCGATGAATATTCAGGTATTAACAGTGCGGGAAACCGCCTGTTGATATAGAGGAACCACACACATACCTATCAAATTTTTTAGAAAGGGGAACTGATTGACATGAAAAAGAAAATGGCAATCGTACTTTCCGCAGTTATGACCCTCGCTATGGGTACGACTGCAATGGCGGCTCCCAGCCCGTCCATCACAACTGAAACCGTACAGCAGGTGGTAGTAAGCTCCTCCATCGGAGCAAACGTAAGCCAGACTCCCGTAAGTCTTTCCGGCCAGCAGACCGCAACTCTGCCCGGAACCACTTTTGTGACCGCAAGCGGCCAGACCGTTGACGCTGCAGCGGTAGCGGTAGTAACCGCTCCTTCCACGGTTGAGCAGGCTCAGGCGGCGGCAGCATCTCTGGTATCTGCCATCGCATCTACCGATGTGCAGATCGTAAACTTTACCGGACAGAGCGCTCTGTCTCTGACGGACGCAAGCGGCAATCTGAACATTGTCAACAACATGACCATCGGTCTTGCGACTGCTTCCGGTGAAGCGGTATCCCAGAACGGCTCCATTTCCGCAGCCTTTGCGCTGAGCGATATCCTCGGAGATCGTACTCTGGGCGCGGGAGAAACCGTTCAGGCACTGTATCAGAGAGCAGACGGAACTTGGGTAGCAGTACCCGTTGTCATCATTGACGGAACCATCGCTATCGCGCTTCCTGCCTTCGGCGGAGCCGTTAACGTTACCTTCATCGTGGCACAGGGAACTCCTTCCACGACCGTTTCCGCTACAGCGGCTACCTCTCCCAGAACCTGATCAATCCTGGGACATTTTCAGCCCGTCCCTGCGGCGGGATGAAGCAGGAAAACTTGATATTTAGAAGAAATACACGATATCAGTTACGTAACTAACATGGTGTGGTTTCAATGATGGGGTACCCTGTTTCCGGCGGTGCCGGAGACAGGGTATTTTCACCCCGATAAAATTCGGCTGGCGGGTTGTCTGGTGTCTTCTTTTTACAAAAAAGGACAGCAGAGAGGCCGCTGCAAAAAATATGCTAAGGAGGAAAAGGATGGAGAAAACACCGAAGAAAATACTTCTCGTATCTCATGAGATGACCTATACCGGCGCTCCATGCAGCCTTCTTAAAACAGGAAAGCTTTTACAGGAAGAAGGTTTTTCAGTCGATGTATGGACATTGAAAGACGGAGAATTTACTGAAGAATTTCAGCGGATGGGAATGGAAGTAAAAAAAATCAGTTTCCCAGAGGATGTATCAGATTCGCTTTCGAACACAATAGCATCGTTTGACATTGTAATTGCAAATACAATATTCTGCGCCGCGTTTGCCCGTTATGCGCAGAACTTTGCCAAAACCGTCCTTTATATCAGAGAATCTGAAAATATTCCGCAGATTATCCGGGACTGCGGGCTTGAAGAAAGCGATTTTACGGAAGCTGATAATCTGATCTGTGTCAGCGAATATGCCAGACAATTCATTGAAAAGCGTTATGGCCGGGCGGATGTTGCTGTAATCCCCAATTTTGTAGAAGATGATTCTGCCTGCTTAAAGAAAAAAAAGCATCCGAAAAAAAATCGTTCAAATGATAGAATCTTTCATTTTCTGGTATCTGGTACTCTGGAGCCAAGAAAAGGGCAGGATATAGCAATTGAAGCATATCTGCTGCTTAATCCGGAAGAAAGGAAGAAGTCCCGGCTTCATATTGTGGGAGCAAGACCGGGGTGGGCGTCAGAATATCAGAATAAGCTCCCCCTGGATGAAGACGGCATCATCTATCATGGAGAAATAAGGGACAGAAAAGAAATATTATTCCTGTATGACAGCATGGATGCCATTCTCGTGCCATCACGGGACGAATCCTGTTCACTGGTAACGCTGGAAGCCTGTATGCTGGGAAAGCCTGTTATCCTCACAGAAAATACAGGCGCAAAGTACCTTGTGTCCCCATCCTGTATTGTGAAGACAGGAGACAGTCAGGCATTGAAAAAGAAATTGTCCGAGGCAATCCACAGACCGGAATGGTTACAGGCGATGGGAGAACGCAACAGAACCTCCTGGCTGGAAAATGCTTCTGAAGAATTATATCGTAAGAGAATTATGGAATATCTGGAACGGATGAATGAAAAAGAAAGGCCCCAGCGAAAGAAAATGAATCCGAACCCGCCTAAAATATCCGTAGTTGTCCCAGTCTACAATGTAGAAAAGTATCTTTCCTGTTGCATGGAGAGTATACAACGCCAGACATTGAAAGATTTGGAAATTGTATGTGTAGACGACGGCTCCACCGATTCTAGTCCAAATATCCTGAAAGTGTTTCAAAACAGCGACAGCCGCATTCGCGTGATCCGTACAGAAAACAGGGGATATGGCCACGCTATGAATCTTGGAATCCGCGAATCAAAAGGGGAATATATCGGAATTGTTGAGCCAGACGATTATATCGCCGCGGATATGTATGAGCTTTTGTATCATAGAGCGCTGGCAACAGGAGCTGATATTGTAAAATCTGATTTTTACAGGTTTTATGGAGAAAAGGAGCGAAGACGGGAAATATACCAGAAGATTGCGAAAGCGGACTGCAATTATAACCGCGTCATACACCCGCGTCAGGAGAAGGAATGCTTTCGCTTTATCATGAACACCTGGCCCGGCATATATCGCAGAACCTTCCTGGAAAAGTACCAAATTCGTCATAATGAAACCCCCGGGGCTTCTTTTCAGGACAATGGTTTCTGGTTCCAGGGTTTCTGTCAGGCGGAACGGATTACTTTTGTAGATAAGGCGCTGTATTATAACCGGAGAGATAATCCCGGCTCCTCTGTAAACAACAGGAAGAAACTATACTGTGTCAATGAGGAATATGCCTGGATCCGAAAATTCCTGTCCGAAAACCCGGAACTGGAAAAAAATTTTTTGTACCAGTATTCCATGAAAAAATATCACACCTACCTGTTCAATCTTGACCGGATCGGCTGGGAACACAAGCGGGAATATCTGCACAGATTTGCGGAAGAATTTCGTGTTGCGGAAGAAAAAGGGGAATTGAATAAAGCTGTTTTCATCCCGCAGGAATGGGCGCAGCTTCACTGGCTTATGCGTGACGAGAAAGAATATTATGAGAAACAGGTTCTTGATGAAATCAGGATTTCCGTAGTGGTACCTGTTTATAATGCGGAAAAATATCTGGCCCAATGTCTGGAAAGCCTGGAAAACCAGACCTTCCGCAAAATTGAAGTCATTTGCGTAGACGATGGCTCTACAGATTCCTCCGGAGAAATAATAGACAGCTTTGTATCACGGGATAAGCGCTTTCGGAAGGTGATTCAGGAGAATGCGGGAGCTGGAGCAGCAAGAAACAGAGGTCTTGCAATGGCCCGGGGTGAATATATCATTTTTCTGGACGCAGATGACTACTTCGCACCGGAGATGCTGAAGCATTCCTATAACAAAATTCGGGAAGATGACGCAGATATCTGTGTGATGAACTCCTGGCAGCATGATGAACAAAGCGGAGAGATTGCACCTTGTACTTATTCCCTGCAGATAGAAAATTATCCTGTGTTCCGTCCATTCCGCATAACGGACATGGAAAAAAATCCCTTCCGTTGTTTTGTTGGATGGGCATGGGATAAACTGTATCTGAAGCGTTTCCTTTTAAATAATGACCTGCGCTTTCAGGAGCTTCATACATCTAATGAAATGTATTTCACCTACATGTCTTTGTTTAAGGCAGGACGAATTACCACGTTAGATGAAAGGCTGATTTATCAGAGGAGAAACCGGACAGGATCCCTTTCCATGACGCGAGGGAAGTCCTGGCACTGTTTCATTGATGCGCTTCTCGCCATGAAAAAAGAATTGATGGATATGGGCATTTTTGACAGAAACCGTGTTTATTTTGAAAATTATGCCCTGCATAGCTGTCTGTGGAATCTTGGAACCTTACCGGAGCAAGCCGTCGAGAAACTGAGCGACTGTTTAATCGACCGATATTTTTCAATTCTTGGCATCAGCCAGCTAAAGGAAGAAGAAATCGAATTTCAGCGGGAGAAGGATATTTTCTCAGAGTTTTGCCGGGATAGGGAAAGCGGAATAGAAATGAGCAGGAAGGCATTCCGTCCACAGGAAAAACAGCAGGGTGTAGGAAAGCCGCAGGAAAATACAAACCTGACAGGCGAAGAGTATTACCGTTATTGTCTTGATGAAATAAGAAAATCAAAATCTTACAAAATAGGACTTGCCGTTACATGGCTCCCACGGAAAATACGAGGATGGTAAAAGGAGATAAGGAAAAATGGAAAAAATGATGACTGAATACGAAAAAGCTGCCAGGAAAACCTATGAAAAGGTCCCGATTCATGAACTGATCAATTTTGATAAGAAACCGGAAAAGCCTGTAAAGGTATCGATTGTTATTCCGGTATGCAATGTAGAAGTATATTTGAGAGAGTGCCTGGACAGTGCGGTAAAACAGACATTGAAAGATATAGAGATTATCTGTGTCAATGATGGTTCGACAGACAATTCGCTTACTATTCTAAAAGACTTTGCCAGAAAGGACAATAGAATAAAAATAATCAGTAAAGATAACGCCGGTTATGGACATACGATGAATATTGGTATGGACATGGCTCAGGGAGAATATATCACAATTCTTGAAAGTGACGATTTTGTTGATCTGCACATGTACGAAGATCTCTATAAATTGGCAACAGAGAAAAGACTGGACTGGATAAAAAGTGATTTTAATCGTTTTGTCGTTGAAAACGGAGAAATAAAGAAGACTTATATTGACATAGCGAGGAGAGCTAAAGATTTATATAACAAGGTAATTTCACCAAAAGAAGATAAACGCGCTTTCTCTCTCGTAATGCAGACGTGGAGCGGAATCTATAAACGTACTTTTCTGATTGAAAACAATATCCGCCATAATGAAACGCCCGGAGCAAGCTATCAGGATAATGGCTTTTGGTTCCAAACGATGATGTATGCATCAAGAGCATTTTTTTACAATAAACCCTACTATATGAATAGGAGGGATAATCCTAACTCTTCTGTACATAATAAAGAAAAAGTTTATTGCATGAATGTGGAGTATGATTACATCAGAAATATTTTGGAGAAGGATAAAGCACTCTTTTTACAATATATTTTCCAATATTCCTACAAAAAATTTCTGAATTATATTTTTACTTATAATAGAATTGGAAACGAGTATAAGTGGGAATTCTTAATCAGATTTCAAAAAGAACTTATTGAGGCAGACAATAAAGGGGAAATTGACTGGCAGCTTTATAAGGAAGAAGAAAAAAAAGAACTTCTTCTGGTTTTAAATCATCCTGAAGAATTCTTTTCTTTAAAAAGAGAAGAAAAAATCAAAAGGGAAGCTGAAAAAGAAAAAAAGAAAGAGCTTGATATAGCAAAGAAAGAAAATACACAACTAAAAAATGAAATACTGAAAATGGAAGAACAATGCAAAGACAAGCAGCGTTATATTTATAGATTATGGAATTCCAGAAGTTTTAAATTAGGAAAAACACTAATCGGAATACCAAGAAAAATAAAAGATTGTTATCTGCGCAAACAAAGAGATACTGAAAATAATAATGAAAATAAAAAAGTGCATATTGTTTGTATTACTGATGAAAATTACAGTATGCCAACCACTGTTTCAATTACTTCTATGAAACTTAATAAGAAGGAATCATCGATATATACGATACACATACTTGCAAATAATATATCCTCTGATAGTGAAAATAAATTCTTATCTCTTTCAGATGAAAATTTTATTATTGATCTGATAAAAGTAGAACAGGATGAAAGATTTAAAACGTTTAAAAAGGGGGACGGAGACCTTCATGTATCTCCTGCTGCTATTTTAAAGTTTAAAATACCTCAAATTTTAAATAACGTTGGGAAAGTTCTATATCTAGACGGTGATACCATTATACAGGGTGATCTTAGAGATCTGTACAATACAAATATTACAGGAAAATATGCAGCGGTAGTAAAAGATATTCTCTCTGAAAGAAATCCGAAGCATCTGAAGTTTTTGAAGTACAAAAATAAATTTTATTTTAATTCGGGAATGATGCTGTTAAATTTAACCAAAATACGGAAAGAAAATATAACTGAAAAACTTATCGATTATAGATTGCATGGAATTAATCATTTTATGGATCAAGATGCCTTAAATGTCGTTTTTAAGGAAAATGTCGTCTATGTGTCGCCAAGATATAATTTCTTAAATAAATTCTATGATTGGTGGGATGGGGAACGACTATCTGTATTTTATATGGAAAATATGGCTGATAGAGCAAAGACAGCATATAAAGAAGCAGTAATTTTACATCTAGGAAGCCATGAAAAGCCATGGATATACGATATGGGGTATTTAACCAGATTATATAAAAAGTATTATAAAAGATCGCCGTATCGCAATATAAGGTTAGAGGTGAAGAGTATTGAAGGATAAAAAGACTACTATTATATGGGGAGCATATCAGTCTTTTGACAAAAAAATTGATAATTTAATAAAAAAAGGAATTGAAATAGATTTTGTCTATCCTGGAGACTATCCTACTTCTGTAGATTTAAGAAACATTAAAATGATACAGAAAGAAGAGATTGAACAGCAGAAAAATCCCTATGTTATTATCTCGTTTGCCAAAGAAAAAGATATTTTATCAGTAATAGATTTTTGTCAAAAGAGAAAGATAGAGTACGTATATATTGATATGTTAATAGATGAAAAGATTACATCCAAATCTATAAAAATACTCGGAGGAAAATATAAGGATAAAAACGGGAATAGTATCTGCATATCCAGCCAGGCAAGTGACAAAATATTCTTTGACTTAAAAAGATCTAAGAACTGTAGTATAGTAATCGGAAATGTAAGTGTAAGTGAAAAACTAAATATTAAAATGCTGGGAGCAGGTGGAAAGATATTTTTGGATGACAATACTACCATATTTCAAATGAATATAATAGTAAATCGTGAAGGTACTGTAAAGATTGGCAAGGATTGTATGATATCTCATCATGTTGAATTGCAACAATCTGACCAACACATGATTTTTGATTTATATACTGGAAAACGTATCAATTATCCGAAGGATATTTTGGTTGGAAATCATGTCTGGCTGGGAAGAGAATGTCAGCTATTGGGAGGAGCCAACATCGGAGATAACTCCATCTGTGGAGCCAGAACTGTGACATCGGGGAAATTTCCATGCAATGTAATTGTTGCAGGTACTCCCGGGAAAATTATCAGAACAGGAATCATCTGGGCAAGAGACTTGATCGAGAATAGTAACTGCGATTATTTTGAACAGTGTTCTGATAAAAAAGCTTTAGACTATATCCCTGATACAATTAAATTCCGAGAGAAGCATTAATATATCATTCAATCAATGACAAAATATGGAGTATAAAAATGCAAATCACAATAGCCGGCCTTGGCTATGTAGGCCTTTCAAACGCTGTCCTTCTGGCACAGCACAATACGGTTACTGCCGTAGACATAGCAGAAGAAAAAGTTGAGATGGTAAACCGGAGGGAATCTCCGATTATAGACAAGGAGATTCAGGAATATCTTTCAGAGAAAAATCTGGATCTTACCGCCACAACAGATTCAGAAAAGGCATACTGTAATGCTCAGTATGTTATTATAGCTACTCCGACTAACTATGATCCGGATAAGAATTTTTTCGATACCAGTTCCATTGAAGCGGTACTGGATATTGTAACAAAAGTAAACCCGGCGGCAACTATTGTAATTAAATCCACCGTTCCTGTCGGATATACGATGAAAATCCGTGAAAAATATGGCACTGACAATATCATTTTTTCACCGGAATTTCTTCGGGAAGGCCGGGCGCTATATGATAACCTGTATCCGTCACGAATTATCGTGGGAGAAGATTCTGAAAGGGCACGCAGATTCGCTGCTCTTCTTCAGGAAGGTGCAATTAAGGAAAATATTCCGGTTCTATTTACAGGTTCTACGGAAGCAGAAGCTGTGAAGCTTTTTGCGAATACATATCTGGCTCTCCGTGTGGCATATTTTAATGAACTGGATACCTTTGCGGAAATGCGCGGCCTGAATACACGGCAGATGATTGACGGTGTTTGTCTGGATCCGAGAATCGGAGGGCATTATAACAATCCATCCTTTGGATACGGAGGGTACTGTCTACCGAAAGATACCAAGCAGCTTCGGGCCAACTATGCGGATGTGCCGAATAATCTGATTTCTGCGATTGTGGAATCAAACCGGACGAGAAAGGATCATATCGCACAGATGATTCTGGACAGAAAGCCTCAAACGGTTGGAATTTACCGTTTGACAATGAAAACAAATTCGGATAATTTCAGGCATTCCGCCATTCAGGGGATTATGAAACGCATTAAGGGAAAAGGGGTTGAAGTGGTCGTTTATGAACCGACTCTTAAAGATGATTATTTCTTCAATTCCAGAGTAATCCGTGATCTGGATACATTTAAGAAGTGCTCGGATGTTATTATTGCAAATCGTGTATCCCCGGAACTGGAGAATGTAAAAGAAAAAGTTTATACAAGGGATATCTACGGAAGAGACTAAAATCGGAGAGATTTCATTATGTACAATTATCTCATCATCGGCGCCGGCCTCTTCGGCTCGGTATTCGCCCACGAAGCGCACAAACGCGGCAGGTCGGTCCACGTCATCGACCGCCGCCCCCACATTGCGGGAAACATCTATACGGAGGAAATCGAGGGTATTCAGGTACACCGCTATGGAGCCCACATCTTCCACACCAGCAATAAAGAGGTCTGGGATTACGTCCAGCAATTTGCCGAGTTCAATCGCTACACCAACTCGCCCGTCGCGCGTTACCGGGACGAGCTTTACAACATGCCCTTCAACATGAACACCTTCCATCAGATGTGGGGCGTCATCACGCCGGATGAGGCAAAGGCGAAGATTGAGGAACAGATCCGGGAAGCGGGAATTAAGGAGCCCCGCAATCTGGAGGAGCAGGCCATCAGTCTCGTCGGCCGGGATATCTATGAAAAGCTGGTAAAGGGCTACACGGAAAAGCAGTGGGGAAGGAGGGCGACGGAACTTCCCGCCTTCATCATCCGCAGGCTTCCGGTGCGCATGACCTACGACAACAACTATTTTAACGACAAGTATCAGGGTATTCCGGTAGGCGGTTATACGAAAATGGTGGAAGCCATGCTGGACGGCGTGGAAGTACGGTTGAATACGGACTTTTTTGAAAACCGTGAGGTCTTTGAACAGATGGCGAAGAAGATTGTTTTTACCGGAAACATTGACCGGTACTTTGATTTCTGCGAGGGTGAACTGGAGTACAGGAGCCTGCGTTTTGAAACGGAGATTCTGGACACGGAAAACTATCAGGGAAATGCGGTGGTGAACTATACGGAATATGAAATTCCCTATACGCGGGTCATTGAACATAAGCATTTTGAGTTTGGCTGTCAGGGAGGAAAAGCCACTCCCCGCACCGTGATTACCAGGGAATACCCCGCTGTATGGAAGCAGGGGGAGGAACCCTATTATCCGATCAATGACGACAGGACCAACGAACTGTACCGCAAATATGCCGCGCTTGCGGAAAAATGTCCCAACGTAATTTTCGGCGGCCGTCTTGGAAAATACCGCTACTATGACATGCATCAGGTCATTGAAGAGGCGCTTTCCTGTGCCCGGGATGAGCTGCGGGACTGAATAAAACGAAGAAATGAAAACCAATACAAAAGGGAACAGAAAAAAATTGATGGTCCTTCGATTTCTCCGGTTCCTGCTCCTTTTGCTCTATTTTGCGCTCCTTCTTGCCGTAACCTTCCTTGGCCGCGAACAGGAGCCGGAGCGGATGGCGTGGCTTTCCCTGTTCGGCTCCTTCCGCAGAGCCTGGGATGAACGCCACGATTTTATCTTCTGGGGGATCGTGGCCAATTTCATGATGATGCTTCCGTTGGGAATCCTTCTGGGCTGGGGAAGGCGCGGCCTTTCCTTCTGGAAGGTAACCCTCCTTGCCGCCGCAATTTCCCTGTGCATCGAGTGCGCGCAGTATGTGACACGCCTCGGATATTTTGATGTGGATGACATCTGCACCAATGTATGGGGCGCTGCGGCAGGAGGCGGCTTCTGCCGCAGCATGAATGAGCTTTCCGAAGGAATCCGGAAGGCCGGAAATCCAAAATGGATCAGGATATTTGCGCAGCTTCTTCCTTTTGCGCTGTTTCTGGTCTTTTTTGGATATTTTTTAATCCGGATGCGGCAGGCGTAATTCCTCCGGCAAATCGGAGCTGCGTCCCGGATTCGGGAAGCTGGTTTTGCAAAAAGCTGTTTTTAAAAAAACTTGCCTGCCTGTCGGAAAAGTGCTATGCTTTAACCAGCATAAATTTCTTTATTTTAAGCCGTTCGGCTTTCGTCAAAACAAAGTTCGTCTGTTTTCTCTGACGATCATCAGGAACTCTATGCAAAGTCTCTTTTTCCCACCATGCAACTGCAAACCGAAGACGGCAGGAGTTTCCTGAAAGAAAAGTATCAAAAGGAATAAACGGCTCCTGCCGGAAAGCGTTTTGGGAATTAGTAATTCAGGGATTACGAATTCAGGAATTATAAATTCGGGAATTATAAATTCGGGAATTATAAATTCCCACGCTCCAAAGCAAGGAGTCTGCCTTTGAAAGAAAATAATACAAAAAATGTTGCGATGCCAAATATTGAAAACCGTGAACATCGCAAAAACAGTGCAAGTACCGGAAGCGCCAGGAACAGTGGAAAAGCCAAAATCGGCGGAAGCAGCAAATGTAGTGGAGGCATCAGAAGCAGAGAACGCACCAGAAGTAATGGAAGCAGCGGGAGAAACCGGAACAGCGGTAAAATCGCCGGACAAAGTTTCAGCAATGTTTCCGAAACCGCGGTTGACGCGTTGGTGGAATTAACGCATTCACCGGAGCTGAAGGAGATTAAGACACAGAAATATACAAGACCGGAAGGAGGAATCGATGTGTGTTTGGGAATTCAGGGAATGATTCAGGATGGGAGAATGAGAGGAATAAAGGAGGGCAAACGGGAAGGAAAGGAAGAAGCGAAGAAGGAGACCGCATGTTCCCTCTCAACCATGGGGATGTCCGTTGAAGAAATCGGGGAGGCGACTAAGAGCAGCGTTGACCGGGTGCGGGAATGGTTGTCCTGAAAGTGCCTTGAAAGCGGAGAAGCCTTATGGTAACATGAAACAATAAAAGATTAATCTGCGCTCTGGCATACGGGAAGGAGTGTGAAGATGATATGGGAGTCTATCTGAACGATCCCAGCGCGTACGGCCTGTTTCAGGAGGATTTTTCCCTCACATATTACGTGGATAAAACAGAAATCCTGAGCGAGCTGGTGCCGCTGATCGAATTAAAGACAAATAAAAAAGAGAAGGATGGGGCAAATCAGGGGAAAGGCCCCAAGTATGTGGCAATCACCAGACCCCGCCGTTTCGGGAAGACGGTTATGGCAAATATGATCGCGGCCTATTTTGGGAAGGGCGTGGACAGCCATGCGGAGTTTGACACGCTGAAGGTATCCCGGTATCCCTGGTACAAAGAGCATCTGAACCAGCATAACGTGATCCGCATCGTATTTAATGAAATGCCCCGCGACTGCAGGGCTTATTCTCAATATATAGAGCGCATTCAGTCTCTTCTGCTGGACGATCTGGCAATGACTTACCCGAATGTAAGAATCCGGGAAACGGATGCGGTCTGGGACGCCCTGAATAAGGTCTACGCCTACTGCGGAGGAGAAAAATTCATCTTCGTTCTGGACGAGTGGGATTATATTTATCATCAGGACTTTGTTACGGATGCGGATAAGGAGCATTTCACAAAATTCCTGAGCAACCTTCTGAAGGATAAGGCTTATGTGGAAATGGCTTATATGACCGGAATCCTTCCCATCGCCAAGTATTCGAGCGGGTCTGAGCTGAATATGTTCTTTGAATATTCCATGGCATCGCGAGTAAAGTACAGTGAGTATTTCGGCTTTACTGACGAGGAGGTTGACGCATTGTACCATAGATATCTGAAGACTGCAGACAGGCCGAAGGTGACCCGTGAAGGCCTGAAATTATGGTATGACGGCTATGAGACGGCGGGAGGAAAACGCCTGTATAATCCCCGTTCCGTTGTCGGTGCTCTGAGCGATAACCAGCTCGGCAGCTACTGGACCAGTTCCGGGCCATACGACGAGATTTTTTATTATATCGAAGCAAATGTGGATGCTGTGAAGGATGACATCGCCCTGATGGTGGCGGACAATCCGGTACCTGCCAGGGTTCAGGAATACGCTGCCACATCCATGGAGTTGAAGACAAAGGACGAAATTTTTTCGGCAATGGTTGTTTACGGTTTCCTGAATTATAAGGACGGGTATGTATCCATTCCGAACAAGGAGCTGATGGACAAATTCGCTGAGGTTGTTGAACGGGAGCCCTGCTTGGGAAATGTCCATAAGCTGGCAAAGGAATCGGGCAGGATGCTGGCAGCCACAAAGGCAGGGGATACGGCTGTCATGACGGAACTGCTGGAATACGCGCATAACACGCACAGCCCCATGCAGGCGTACAGCGACGAGGCGGAGCTGGCATCGATCATCCGGTGGGTGTATCTGAAAGCGCTTGATTCCTACCGCATTGAGCGGGAGGATAAGGCGGGCGTAGGATATGTGGATTTCATTTTTTATCCCTATGTGAAAAGCGACGACGCCATCATCATCGAGCTGAAGGTCAACCACACGGCGGAGGAAGCCATTCAGCAGATCAGGGACCGTCAGTACGCGCTGCGGTTTGAGGGAAAATTCGGGGAGAACCCGGAGTACACCGGGCGTATTCTGGCCGTGGGTATCGCCTATCACAAGGATGACGCGAATAAGCGGCATGAATGCAGGGTTGAGGTGCTGCGTGAAAGGAACGAATGAGGAACAGGAGGCTTACGTGGATGTAAGCGAAGGCGGCAGTGTACCGGTATATTGGCAGCACGCAAACAGAGGAACACAAATGATGGAGACGGTAATCGGAATTGATCTTGGCACATCGACGACAGAGGCGGCGGTATACCGGAACGGCAATGTGGAAATGATTCCGAATTCTGACGGAAGTTATGTGATTCCTTCCGCCGTCGGACTGGATGAGGAAGAGCAGGCTCTGCCGGTGAACTGGAAGCGCTTTTGTACCAGCTGAAAAAAGCCGTTCTGGAAGGGGATTTTACGCGGGAGGATTCTTATGAAGACGAGATCGAAGATCTGATGGAAATGGAAGGATAACGATGGGAGAAAATTATTATGAGGTACTCGGACTGTCACAAGGCGCAGGACAGGATGAGATAAAGAAAGCATATTTCCGGCTGGTCAGACAGTGTTCCCCCGAAAAGGACCCGGAACGTTTCCGCGAGATCAGGGAGGCATATGAAAACCTGAAAGAGGCAGGAAATAAAAAGGCTGTTCTGACCATGGAAGCTCCGGATGAACCGTTTGCGAAAACATATCCTGCTGGATCTGTCCTTATGCATTCTTGAAGAATGGCCGGAAAATCGGGAGCTGCTTAAGAAAATCGAAGAGAATTATCCCATTTTCTACCAGCCGATCGCAGACTTTGTGAAGCAGCTGGAGACATATGCGGATACAGGCCGGATTTCCGAACTGCGGGACAGGCTAATCAAGGATTATGACAGACTGAATAAATCATATGAAGGAGGATTTTACTATAAAAAGTATCCTCATCGTAATCCGAACCGCATCCGGGTGATCCGGAAAAACACTGGGGAGCCTTTTGTACGTACAGACAGAAAGATCGGAAGAAATGATCCCTGTCCGTGCGGCAGCGGGAAGAAATACAAAAACTGCTGCGGCCGATAATCCTGCCGGAAGAATAGCTGAGGCTGCGGCCGGTCATGACATATCTGACAGAAGGAGGGATTTGCTTATGAAACTGGTAATCACCATGAGCCGGAGGTATGGAACGGGAGCGAGCATCATTGCGAAGGAGCTGTCCGAAAAGCTGGGGATTCCCGTCTATGATAAGGCCTATATTGAGGAGCAGCTCAGCGGACATAAATATGAGAGCGAAGCGGAGGCTATCAGAAAGCTTGCGGAACAGCCATGTATCATTCTGGGCCGTTGTGCGTCTGATATTCTGAAAGGAAGGCCGGATGTCTTCAATATTTTCATCCGGGCCGATAAGGAGGACCGGATCCGCAGGATCATGGGACGAGACAGTCTGAGCCATGAAGAGGCAAAGGAGCTGGTGGAGCGCACAGACGAGAGGCGTGCGGCTTACTACTATGATCATACGGGGAAAACCTGGGGAGATGTGAATGATTATCACATGATCCTGGATACCTCAGAGCTTGGCGTGGAAAACTGCGCCGATATTTTAATGCGTTATTTCAGGAAACTGGAATATATTTAAAAACAAAAATCGGGAGGAAAACTGACATGACTTACACAGCAGATGCAAAAAGATATGAGACAATGGCTTATCACCGCTGCGGAAACAGCGGCCTGAAGCTTCCGGAGCTTTCCCTTGGTCTCTGGCACAATTTCGGCGATACCGCAGTTTACGAGAACATGAAGCAGCTTATTTTCACCGCTTTTGACAACGGAATCACCCATTTTGACCTGGCCAACAACTATGGTCCGGCTTATGGAAGCGCGGAGAGGAATTTCGGAAAGATTCTGAAGGAAGAGCTGGGAAGCTATCGGGATGAACTGCTCATCAGCACGAAAGCGGGCTATGATATGTGGGAAGGCCCTTACGGAAACTGGGGAAGCAGAAAGTATCTTATTGCAAGCCTTGATCAGAGCCTGCAGAGGATGGGGCTTGACTATGTGGACATCTATTATCATCACAGAATGGACCCGGAGACTCCGCTGGAGGAAACCATGGGTGCGCTGGATCAGGCGGTGAAGAGCGGCAAGGCACTTTACGCGGGCCTTTCCAATTATGACGGCCCCACGATGGAGAGGGCCTGCCATATTCTGGATGAACTGAAATGTCCTTTCGTGATCAATCAGAATTCCTATAACATTTTCAACAGGACCATCGAGAACAATGGACTGAAGGATACGGCGGCAAGAGAGAAGAAGGGCATCATTTCCTTCAGCCCTCTGGCGCAGGGAATGCTGACGGACCGCTATCTGAACGGTATTCCGGAGGACAGCCGGGTCAGAACGGACGGACGTTTCCTGAAGGAAGGGAATCTTACGGAAAGCAGGCTGTCCCAGATCCGCGCTTTGAACGAAATCGCCGCAGCGCGCGGAGAAAAGCTGTCCCAGATGGCATTGAAATGGATTCTGAGAGACGGGGTGGTGACCAGCGTGCTGATCGGCGCATCGAAGCCTCAGCAGATCCTGGATAACCTCAAGGTGCTTGAGAGCGCGCCGTTTACGGATGAGGAGCTGAAGCGGATCGACGAAATTTCACTGGCAGAATAAAATTCGTCTGAGGGGGACAAACCTTTGAATGTAAAGAAAATGAAAAACCTTTTTCTCAGGCAGTCCTATCTGGATTCCTGGACGGATTATGAAAGCAGCCTGACGAAGCCCAGCTTTATCAAATGGGATTATCTTGTGCTGACCGCCTCCAATGAGGAGCAGGCACGCACCTACAGAGAACAGATCGATTACCGTCTGAAGCAGGGACGGCTTCCGGCAGACACCCATTATGCGGTGCTGCCGGACCCTGAGGGAAAGAGGGTTGGCTCCGGTGGAGCCACGCTGCATGTGCTGAATTACATTGCCGAAAGGGAACGGGAAAAGGGAAAAGGACAAAAGGAGGCGGGGAAAATTTCCGAAAAGGCTTCCGATAAAGCTTCATCAGGCACGAGTATTTTCCAGGGGCTGCGTATTCTGGTCATTCATTCCGGCGGCGACAGCAAAAGGGTTCCTCAGTATTCCGCCTGCGGAAAGCTGTTTTCTCCTGTACCAAGGGAGCTTCCGAACGGATTCGGCTCCACGCTTTTTGATGAATTCGTGATCGGTATGTCCGGCGTGCCGTCCCGGATTCCTGAAGGGATGCTGGTGCTTTCCGGAGACGTGCTACTTCTGTTCAACCCGCTTCAGATTGACTTCAACGCGCGGGGAGCGGCGGCCATTTCCATGAAGGAAAAGGTGGAAACCGGCAAGGAGCACGGCGTATTCCTGAATGACGGGCATGACTATGTGGGGCAGTTTCTGCACAAGCAGAGTGAAGAGCGGCTGCGCGCACTTGGCGCGGTGAATGCGCACGGAAACGTGGATCTCGATACCGGAGCCGTAGTGCTTGGCGTATCGCTTCTGGAAGCTTTGTATGGTCTGATCAGCACGGATGGGGCGCCGGACGAGGTGAAATTCCGTGAATTTGTCAATGAAAAGGCCAGGATCAGCTTTTATGGGGATTTTCTTTATCCGCTTGCCGGACAGTCCACACTGGAGCAGTATTACAGAGAGGCGGCCGAGGGCGAGATTAATGAAGAGCTGCTTGGCTGCCGCCAAAAGATATGGGATGCGCTCCATGGATTTTCCATGAAGCTGATCTGTCTGTCTCCTGCGGAATTCATTCATTTCGGAACCACATCGGAGCTGGTGCGTCTGGTAACTCACGATGTAGAGGATTATGAATTTCTGGAATGGAAAAAGCAGGTGGTCACGACGGCGCCTGCCGGAGCAGATTATGCCGCCCATAACAGTTATGTTGGGAAGCGGGCAAAGATCGGAAAAGGCGCTTATATGGAAAACAGTTTTGTTCTGAATGAATCCTGCGTGGGAAACGGAAGCGTCATTTCCGGCGTAAAGCTGAAAAATGACGTTGTTCCGGAAGGTGTGGTACTCCATGGCCTGAAGCTTCTGGACGGAAGATATGTCGCCCGCATCTACGGTGTGGAGGATAATCCAAAGGGGATTCTGGAAAGCTCCGGCGGTGCACATTTTCTGGGAAGCACGCTGAACGCTTTCCTTTCCGAAAACAATATCGGGATGACGGAGCTTTGGGAGGAAGGACAGGAGCATTCGTTGTGGAGCGCCCGCCTGTATCCGGCTGCTGCCGATATGGAAGAAGCGGTTCGCTTCGCCCTTCTGATCGAAAAAATGGCACATGGGAAAGCGACGCAGGAGGAACGGGATGCCTGGCGCAGAGCGGAACGACTGAGCCTGCAGTCCAGCTTCAACCGGGCGGATGTGTTGGCGGCCGGAGCCTGGCAGCGGGAACTGGAAAACCGGATCCTGGCGAGCCGCTTTTTATGGCAGCTGGAAGCTGGAGTCTATTACAAGGATGCGTTGAAAACCTTCGGAACCCATGGCATTGACGGGGAAATTTTTTCGCTGCTTATGGAGGATGCGGAACATTCTGAGTTTTCGCTGAAAATCCGTATCTTCTATGCTGTGGCGCAGTACATGAAGGAGCGCCGTCTTACCTTCGGACAGACCGGATATGACCTTGTGGAAGCGCTTTGCTTTGATACCATTCAGAAAGCCTCCCGGCTGACCGCCATCGGAGATTATCGGATTGCGCAGGACAGAGTGGATGTGGAACTCCCCGTCCGCGTGAACTGGGGCGGCGGCTGGACGGATACCCCTCCGCACTGTAACGAGAGAGGCGGGGCGGTATTAAATGCAGCGCTGAAGCTGAACGGACGATATCCGATTCAGATCTGTGTGGAAAGGCTTTCCGAGCTACATATGGAATTTGCAAGCACGGATATCGGCGCCTCCGGACATGCAGACACGGTGGAAGAGATTCAGGACTGTCACAATCCTTATGACCCGTTCGCGCTGCATAAGGCGGCATTGATTGCCTGCGGTATCATACCGTTAAACGGAGAACGCGGCGTACAGCCCGTCAGCGGGAAATCGGACGACTCGCAGAAAATGAATGGAGGAGCGCAGGAAAGCCTGCAGGAGATTTGCTCCCGCCTTGGCGGCGGCATCCGGCTTTCTACGAAGGTGGTGGGAATTCCCCAGGGATCAGGGCTCGGCACCAGCAGCATCCTTTCCGGCGCATGTGTCAAGGGCCTGTTCCGTTTCCTGGGAAGAGAGGCCACAGATGACGAAATCTATGCCATCGTGCTGGCCATGGAACAGATCATGAGCACGGGCGGCGGCTGGCAGGATCAGGTGGGCGGCCTGACGCCGGGGATCAAATTCATTACCACAAAGCCCGGCATCCATCAGCAGATCCATGTGGAGCAGGTCAAAATCCCGGAAGAGACCGCGAAGGAGCTGCAGGCGCGTTTCGCCCTGATCTATACCGGTCAGAGAAGGCTTGCAAGAAATCTGCTCCGCGATGTGGTGGGCGGCTATCTGGGCGGACGTCCGGAGTCCATCGACGCTCTGGAAAGAATGCAGGAGGTCGCTGTGTTGATGCGCTTTGAACTGGAGAGGGGCAATCTGGATGCCTTTGCCGGACTTCTAAACCGCCACTGGGAGCTCTCCAGACAGCTGGATTCCGGCTCAACCAATACCTGTATTGAGCAGATTTTCCTGTCCTGTGAGGATCTGATTGACGCCAGATTCATCGCCGGCGCGGGTGGCGGCGGCTTCCTTCAGGTGCTTCTGAAGCGTGGCTGCACGAAGGAAATGCTCCGGGAACGTCTCCATGAAATCTTCCAGGAAAGCGGCGTGGATGTGTGGGATACGGAGTTTGTCTGAAAAAGAATTATAATTTACTTTACAACTACGCTCTCATTATATAAAATAGAGAGCGTAGAGGTAAAGATATATGAAAAAAAAAGAACCTGTCTTAGATTATCTGATTAACATGGGAAATGGTTATCTGTTAACCGCTGAAGCGCTTTCTCATGGTATTTCCAGACCGACAATTGCGGAATACGTAAAGAAAAATCACCTGGAAAAGCTGGCAAAAGGCATCTATTTTTCTCCGGATGCCTGGCCGGATGATTTGTATTTTCTCTATCTGCAAAATCGTCGAATCATTTTTTCACACGAAACAGCTTTATATCTTCATGGTTTCATGGAAAGGGAACCGATCCGGACATATGTTACAGTAAAGGCCGGATACAACGCCACGCATTTACGCGAAAAGGGAATTTGTGTATATCAGACGAAGTCAGAGTTATATGGGCTTGGTGCATCCAGCATACTTACAGGTTATGGAAATAAAGTCCCGGTATACGATAAAGAACGGACAATTTGTGATCTGATTAAGGTAAAAGAAAAAACAGACATCCAGATTTTTCAGACTGCCATGAAAGAGTACATGAGTTCCGAGGATAAAAATATACCTAACCTGATGCTGTATGCATCTAAACTGAAGATGGAAGATAAGGTCAGACTTTATACGGAGGTCATGTTATGATCAGAACGTCAAAACAATTAAAGGATAAAATCCGAAATCTTTCCGGCGGCGACAGCACAAAAGCACAGATGCTGATCAGAAATTACATTATGGAACGTTTTCTGGAAAGAATTGCCTGCTCGAAATATAAAAATCAGTTTATCCTGAAGGGAGGGATGCTGGTTGCTTCAGTTGCGGGGCTGGAAGCGCGAGCAACCATGGATATAGACACGACGGTGAGATCGCTGCGATTATCAAAAGAAGATGCAATGAAAATAATTGAAGATATCATGAACGTAGAAATACCGGATGGGGTACATTTTCAAGTGGTAAAGATATCTGACATCATGCCTGACCACGATTATCCGGGAATTCGCTTTGTCATGAATGCTTCATTGGATCGTCTGTCACAGGCCATTAAAATCGATCTGTCTACGGGAGATATCATTACACCTGAAGCAATCAGATATTCCTATAAGCTGATGTTTGAGGATCGATATCTTTCCCTCTGGACATATAATCTGGAAACACTTCTTGCTGAGAAGCTCGAAACGATTATGTCCAGAGGAACGGCAAATACACGTATGAGAGATTTTTATGATATTCATATCCTTTTGAGTCAAAAACAGCCGGACGACGCAACTTTCCGTGCAGCCTTTCAGGCAACCAGCAGGAAAAGAAATGCCGAAGGTAAAATTCCCGATCTTGAAAAAATTATAACCGCTGTCGAAAAGAGTGAGGCAATGGACAGAAACTGGGAAAACTATAAAAACAGTTCCTACTTTGTTGAAAATCTTTCATGGGCTCAGGTTATGGAAAGTGTTATGCAGCTTGCCAAAAAAATTGTATAAAAATTATCATCTCCCCACCGCCCGCGCCATTTCCTCCAGCCTCGGATACGCATAGGAAAAGAAATCCTGATACGCGCTGCAGTAGGCGTTCAGCCCCGGCGTGCGGCCGTCAGCAAGAAGCGTGCGGTCCCTGCGGCAGCCATTGCGGCAGAGCGGATACCAGCGGCAGGAGCGGCATTCCTGCGGCGTATGACGGGAGAGAGCGACAAACTGAAGCTCTTCCCGCTTCTGATTCATTTCTTCAAAGGAATTCTCCCGGATATTTCCCAGCTTCCATTCATCCAGCACATAAAAATCACAGGGATAGACGGTTCCGTCCGCTTCCACCACCCACTGCTCGGAGCAGATTCCGTTCATGCTGCAGGCCTCCGGCGGCTGGCCGATCAGAATGCCGATCCAGTTTTCAAAGGTCCGGTTGTAGACCGGGCGGCCTGCCTTCCAGTCCGCATACCAGTCGTCGAACAGATCCTTCAGAAATTTCCCATAGCGGTCCGGTGTGAGAGAATAGGAGAGGCTTCCCTTATTCTCTTCAAAGGGATCGATGCAGGGGATATACTGCTGCCAGACAAAGCCCTGATCCTGAAAGAAGCGGTAGATCCGGCGGATGCGCCTTGCGGATTTCGCCGTAATTACGGTCAGGATGTTGAAGTCCACCTGATACCGTTCCAGAAGCCTGGCCGCTTCCAGCACACGGGAAAAGCTTCCGGTTCCGTCCGGGAACTTCCGGTTTTCATCGTGAAGCTCCTCATAACCGTCCAGGGAGAGCCCCACCAGAAAATGATTGTCGTGAAGGAACTGTGCCCATTCCTCGTTCAGCACAATGCCGTTGGTCTGAATGCTGTTATGAACTGCGATTCCGTTTGTATTATATTTTTTTTCCAGCTCGATCAAATGCCTGTAGAAAGGAAGCCCTGCAAGCGTAGGCTCCCCTCCCTGGAAGGCGAACGTGGCTGTATGGGATACCTGCTGCAGCGTCTTTTTCACCAGAATCTCCAGCGTTTCTTCGCTCATGAATCCGCGGGTGGGTTCGCTCCTGAGATTCATTTCATCCGCATAAAAGCAGTAGCGGCAGCGCAGATTGCAGCTTCCGGAGGCGGGTTTGATCAGCAGGGTAATGGCAGGTTGCTTTGACATGTTGACGGCTCCTTTTGCGTTATATTCACAGAATTGTATATTTGCAGATGTTGTAAATATTGATCAGAATGATGACGAC
>CAJFMW010000002.1 GCA_904392525.1 uncultured Eisenbergiella sp. | reverse complement strand
GGTAACTGCTATTGTACCATCTGCGGAGAGAAAATTTATATAGAAGATGTAAGAAAACCCAGTAAAATCGATGGGTTTGGCGATTTAACAATCGCCTATTAAAAGGTAAGAGAAAAGGAGACTAAAGAATGAGAGCAGATTACAGAGCCCTGGATTGTACAAAAAAAATTTTGATAACCGGTGCGGCAGGATTCATTGGCTATCATCTTGCCGATCGTTTGTTGAAAGAGGGCTTTACGGTCTTTGGAGTGGACAATCTGAATGATTATTATGATGTCAGGCTGAAAGAATTCCGGCTTTCCGAACTGGAAAAATATGAGAAATTTAAGTTTGAAAAACTGGATATTTCAGAAAAAAAAGAAGTGAAAAGAATGTTTTCAGAGAATATGCCGGATATTGTGGTAAATCTGGCTGCACAGGGGGGAGTGAGATATTCCATCGACAATCCGGATGTCTATATTGCAAGCAATATCATCGGCTTTTATAATATTCTGGAGGCTTGCAGACATTCCGGGGATAATGGAGGACATGCGGTAGAACATCTGCTTTTTGCGTCCTCTTCTTCCGTGTATGGAAATCAGCAGAAGACGCCGTTTTCTGTTACGGACCCCGTGGACAGGCCGATCAGTCTGTATGCGGCAACGAAAAAGAGCAATGAACTGATGGCGTATACCTACAGCCATCTGTACGGAATTCCGTCCACAGGACTTCGATTTTTTACAGTATATGGTCCCTGTGGCAGACCTGATATGGCCTATTTCAGCTTCAGTGAGAAAATCATGAAGGGTGAGCCGATTAAGATCTTTAATCAGGGTGATCTGTATCGTGATTTTACTTATGTGGACGATATTGTGGAGGGGATCGTTCGAATGCTGAACAATCCGCCGCTTCCGAATGAAGAAGGAGACCGGTATAAGGTTTACAATATTGGAAACAATAAACCGGTTAAGCTGATGGATTTCATCGAGACGCTGGAAAATGCGTTGGGGAAAAAGGCTCTGAAAGAGTATTATCCGATGCAGCCGGGTGACGTGTATCAGACCTATGCGGATGTGGATGATCTGACAGCGGATTTTGACTACCGTCCGTCCACAGAGATCAGCGAAGGACTCGGACGATTTGCGGAGTGGTACAGGGACTGGAGAGAATTATATACAGAGGAATGATGGAAAGACGGGAGAAAATGAAGAATGCTCTTTGAAAAATGGATGGAATAAGAGGTGAAATAGACCCATGGATGAAATCCTAAAAAAATTCTTGCAAAACAGAATGGCAGTACTTCTTACAGTCATCTATATCATCAGTCTGGTTCCTGTTTCTATGGTATCCGTTTACGATTATCCACAGGCGGATGACTGGACCTATTCCTGGAGAACGCATGTGGCGTGGGAAGATACCCATTCGTTGTTTGAGGTGGGAAAAGCAGTAGCGGAGACGGTAAAGGATTCTTATGCCAACTGGCAGGGAACCTTTTCCAGCATTGCGCTGATGTCACTTCAGCCGGCAATCTGGGGAGAACGCTTTTATGCTCTGACCCCCTTTATTATGATCGGTATGTTGACAGCAGGAACGCTGATTTTTATCAGGGAGCTGTTCAGAAAGGTAAAGGGAACAGAATGGATCAGTGTTTTCATGCTGGTTCTTTTGGTAACAGTGCAGCGCATGGTCTGTAAACCGGTTGCCTTTTACTGGTACAACGGTGCGGTGCATTATGTTTTTATGTACAGTGTTGGACTTATGCTTGCCGCCTGCCTGATTAAGGTGGTCAGGAGAAACAGACCGGGAATTATGGTATGTGCCTGTGTCCTGGCAGTTGTTCTTGGGGGTGGAAATCTCGTAACGGGCTTGTCCGGGGCGATTGGTTTTGCAACGATTCTGGTCTGGCTTTTTCTGAGTGGAAAAAAGAAGAGAGTATGGACTGTGCTGCTGCCTGGGCTTTGTTACTTCCTTGCTTTTGGAGTTAATATTGCTGCGCCGGGAAACTGGATCAGGCAGGATGCGGTAGGAGAACAGGCCAATCCTGTTATGTCCATTCTGAGATCCTTCTACTATGGCATTGAATTTCCGGGAATCAGATGGATGGACTGGACGATTATTCTTCTCGTAGCGCTGTTGATTCCACTTGCATGGAGAATGGCCGGGAAAACAGAATTTGCTTTCCCGCTGCCGCTTCTGGTAATGGCATACAGCTATTGTTTTGTTTCATCCATGTTTACCCCATTAGATTTTGCTGCGCATTCGGTGGATATCGGGAGAGCACAGAATATTATTTTTTCAACATATATTATGGTTCTTTCGTTAAATGTGATTTATCTGATTGGGTGGTGCAGAAAGCATATCGCTCTTTCTTTGGCCGGGAATGTGCAGAAAAAGCGCTTCCTTTCGTTTAGAACACAATACTGGGCTGTATTGACCGCTGTAGGTTTGTGGGGATTTTTGTTGTCAGTGGTTCCTTCTCCGGAATATTTTACATCAACACTTGCGCTTCATGATATGCTGGACGGAAGCGCACAGGAGTATGCCGATACAGCGGAAAAGAATATTGAGATACTGAAGGGAGAGGGGAATGAAGTGGATATTTATGAAATTCCAAAGAATTCTCAGCTTCTGACTTCTGACGACATTGATCGATGGCATTTTGGTACAAAATATTTTTACCGGAAAGAAAAGGTAAATGTCCTTCCACGTCAGGGAGAGGAATGAAGAGATGGTTTTTAATTCCTATTTTTTTATTTTATTATTTCTGCCGTTGGCGATTATCGGCTATTATGCTCTGAACAGCCTGCGGATATGGAAAGGAAAAGCCGGACAGTTTTTTCTGCTGGCCATGTCTTTGTGGTTTTATGCATATGCTAATGTGAGATTCCTTCCAATGATTGCGGGAAGCATAATTTTCAATTATTGTATCCATCTGCTGTTCAGAGAGAAAGATACGGGCGCAATCAGGGGAACCAGAAGGAAGCTCCTTCTGGCGGCAGCAGTTTTTGTGAATCTGGGTGTACTTATATATTTTAAATATTATAACTTCTTTGTAGACAGTTTGAATCTCGTATTTCATACCAGCTTTTCCATACGGAAACTTCTTTTGCCTATGGGAATCAGCTTTATCACATTTCAACAGATTGCATTTGTTGTGGATTCTTACAGAGGCGAGGTGAAAAAATGCAGTTTTTTGGAGTATGCGCTGTTTGCCGCTTTTTTCCCGCATTTATTATCCGGGCCAATTGTTCTGCATGGTGATTTTATTCCTTTGCTTCAGGATGAGGAAAGAAAAAAGCCGGATTGGGATCGGATGGCATCCGGAATCTATTTGTTTGCATGCGGCCTTGGGAAAAAAGTGCTTCTCGCGGATATGTTTGGAAGTGCAGTGGATATCGGATATGGGAATATTGCCTCCTTGAATACCACGACAGCGGTATTTGTGACGCTGGCTTATACTCTTCAGATCTACTTTGACTTCAGCGGGTACAGTGATATGGCGGTCGGAATCAGCAGGATGCTGAATCTGGATCTGCCAGTGAATTTCAATTCTCCCTATAAGGCCAGATCGATTTCGGAATTCTGGGACAGATGGCATATCACGCTGACGCGTTTTTTTACCCGATATCTGTATATTCCGCTGGGGGGAAGCCGGAGAGGAAAAGTCAGAACCTGGATCAATACCATGATCGTTTTTCTCTGCAGCGGGTTCTGGCATGGGGCAAGCTGGACCTTTATTTTCTGGGGCTTCCTGCATGGAGCGGCAATGGTGCTTCACAGAATATTCGGAAAATGGTTCAGCAGACTGCCGTCAGCGTTTAACTGGCTGATAACGCTTCTCTTTGTGAATACTGCGTGGATTTTATTTCGGGCAGGATCGTTCGGTGTAACTCTCGATATGTTTCGTGTTCTGTTTTCCAACCGTTGGGGGGCGTTGCAGGCTGAGGTGGGAGATGCGTTTCTGAATTATCTGACGGGAAACATTCCGGTGATTCCTTCCTGGGGAATTGCGGTTGCTTATCTGGCTGTCGGATTTGGTATTGTGCTGTTTGGACGTAATCTGTATGAGAAAACGCAGGAAGAGTGCCTGAGTGTAAAGAGTGGGATTGTGGTGGTACTTCTGCTTGTTTTGTCAACATTATCCTTATCCGGGGTCAGCACCTATGTGTACGCGAATTTTTAGGAGAGTGTCGTCATGAAATGCCGTAAATGGGTTGTTGGAACAATAATCGCATATTTTGCTGCATTAGCCGGAATTATCGGATTTGTGGTATGGGTCGATCCTTATTTTCATTTTCATGCGCCGTTTGAAGGAATGTCCTATGTTATGGAAGAGGAACAGTACATGAATGACGGGATCACCAGAAATTTTACCTACGATGCGATGATTACAGGAAGCTCCATATCGGAAAATTTTTCTGTGGAGAAGATGAACGAATTATTTGATGTAAATGCCGTACGCCTGACCTTTAAAGGAGAAGGATATAAGCGGGTCAGTGATAATCTGGATGTGGCACTGGAATGTAACCCGGATCTGCGTCTGGTGATCAGGGGACTGGATACCATGCAGTATGTTTATGATCCGGATTATATGGGATACGACAGTTATCCGGAGTATTTGTATGATGACAGTATATGGAATGATGTGAACTATGTTCTGAATGGAGATGTGCTTGCCGATAAAGTGATTCCGGAGGCTGTCCGCACGATTAAAGGAGAGCCGGCACAAAGCTTCGATGATTATGTGAGCAGTGATTCCGGGGACAGGGAGACAGTCATAAGGAACCATGCAAGGGACAATTGGGATCACATGGATGAGGACAAGGACAGGCTCTTCGAAGAGTTCAGCCAGAATCTGGAAGAACATGTGATAAAGGCAGTGGAAGCAAATCCAGAAGTCGAGTTTTATTTCTTTTTTCCGCCGTACAGCATCTGCTGGTGGGATGATGTGCAGAGGACCGGGCTGGATACCCTTCAGTGGAGGATTTCTTTAGAAGAGGCAATGATTGAACGTCTCCTTCCTTATGAAAATGTCCGTCTCTTTTCCTTTAATAATAATTTTGAAATGATATGTGACCTGAATAACTATTTCGACAGCGTGCATTATACGGAAGAAGTCGGAGATCGTGTGCTTGAATGGATGAAAAACGGCGACTATGAGCTGACTGAGGAAAATTATGAGTCGTATATCCGGGAAATTACAGAGTTTTACGTGAATTTTGATTATGATTCGGTTTTTGAGAAATTACAGGGGGAAATGTAAGGGTACGGAGTATCTTTATTTTAATTAAAATCAGATGAGACGGGGAAAGTGTGCGAAAAAAGAAGTATATATTGAGATTATAAGAATAATTGCTATTATTCTGGTTATTTTTAATCATACGGATGGATATTTTTTGTATTACAGCAATACGGATAATCCGCTGACCTGGTGGTTTTCTTTTACAGGGTCCGTATTATGCAGATCCAACGTACCGTTATTTATCATGATAACAGGAGCGCTGCTTTTGGGAAAAGAGGAGTCGATACGGGAGTTATATAAAAAGCGGGTATGCAGAATAGGAGCTGTACTTGTCATATTTTCTTTTTTCTACTATGTGATATCTGTCTTTAGAAATCCAGAAGAGGCCTTTTCCTTTCAGAATTTCCTGAAAGGATTATTGAATGGCTCCATACAGGAATCCTTCTGGTATCTGTATTTATATCTTGGACTCCTTCTTATGCTTCCTCTTTTAAGAAAAATGGCAGCTTCATGCAATAACGATGAGTTTAAATATCTTTTGGCTTTGCAGTTTGTCATGGGGACGGGGGCTGGAGTATTTTCGTTCGTTACGGGGGTGGAAATCAGCAGCAATTTGTATGTGCTGAATATATATGTATTCTATCTCCTCGCAGGCTATTATCTGGGCAGAAGAATAGATATGGACAGAATTTCAAAGTCCTGGATTCTGTGTACCTTTGGATTGAATGTTCTGTGTCTGTTTGGAACATACGCTGCTGTAAGGCTGGGCTGTCATCGTGAGGGAGGTTATAATCCGGAACTTCTTAATCTGCTCACACCGCTTATGACTCTGGCCATTTTCTTCGATATCCGCTGGTTATGCTGGAAATACAGTGTTCCCAAGAAGTTTGAGAAATTGATCTGCGAAGCAGGAGGCTGCGTCTTTGGAATATATTTGCTGGAGCAGCTTGCAAGGATACAGCTTCTTCCGGTATATCTTTATTTGAGTGAAAATACGGTTGGGATACTGGCCTGTTCCTGTTATGTTATCGGTAGTTTCCTTCTGGCCTGGCTGTATACAGAAGTACTGAAACGAGTTCCCCTGCTTGGCAGATTACTGTGAGAGGGGAAAAAAGGGAGTTTCAAACAGCGTATTTTCTGAGCTGCCATACATTGACAAATGCTGTCGGTTCACATATACTTCAAACGAAACGGGCATTTCCTATAAGCGCTGTATTTACACTGGTCAAGTGGTTGCATAATGTCCTTTTGCGGCTGGAGTAATATGAAATATAAGAAGCATTCCATCCTATCTCTTAGTGTGATATCTGCAAGCCTGATTATTCAATATCGGCAATAACGGGATTTTATGTACGGGCTATACAGGAGAAGGTATGAAAACCTGGAATTTGGAGAAATGTTGCAATAGATGAGGCAATATGGGAGAAGAAAGATGAAACTGAAAGATAATTGGAAAAAATGGATCACAGTAATCTGTTTTCTGGCTTTACTGGCAGGATTGGTTCCGGTGTTGTATCTGGCAGGATATGTACATGCTACAGGAGACGATTTTGGATATGGGGTCCGGACTCATGCCGCCTGGCTGGATACACATTCGCTGATTGAGGTGTTCCGTGCATCTATAGAAACGGTCAGGATGATCTATGGAGGATGGCAGGGAACCTGGTTTACCCTTTTCCTGTTTACATTGCAGCCTGAGGTATTCTCACCTGATGCCTATTGGATTGTTCCGATTCTGATGATTGGGTTGACAATTGCAGGGGTGAGCATTGCCGGATATTATTTTCTTGTCCGGAAAGCCGGTTTCAGCCGTATTTCTTTTTGGGCGATGGATTTTTTGATCCTCTTTATTCTGATTCAGTTTGTACCAAGCACAAAGTCAGCAATTTTCTGGTATAATGGGGCAACGCATTATGTCATTCCGTTTTTTCTGGCACTTGTGGCGATTACAGTTTCCGGACTATACATGGATACAGGGAAGATCAGATTTCTCATCATCTCTTTTTTGTGTATGACCTGTCTTGGCGGATCGAGCTATCTGGCAGCGCTTCTGGCACCGATCGTGATTGTTTTTCTCTGGCTCCTGTATGGACATAAGGAGCGCAGATCGCTTTGGCTGCTGATTCCGATTGCGGCGGAAATGGTGGGCCTTGTCATCAGCCTTATGGCACCCGGAAATCAGATAAGAGCCGGGGAAGATCTGGGAGTCAGCGTGGGAAGAACGGTCTGGACCATTGCGGAGTCCTTCCGGCAGGGCGTTCTGACCATTGCGGAATATCTGACGGAGAAACCGGTGATGTTTCTTCTGATGCTTCCGATGGCAGTTATCATCTGGATGGAATTGAACGGGCAGAAGAAAAAATACGCATATAAATTTCCGGGGGTGTTCATCGCAGCAATGTTCTGTATTTACTGTGCGATGTTTGCTCCGGGGATTTACGCTGGGACAGAGCTTTCCGGGGGAGTGCCGAATACGATTTTTCAGGTGTTTGTTCTTACAATGACGGCTTCTCTGGTGTATTTTCTCGGCTGGCTTCAAGCTCATACAGGAAATTCGGCAGACGGACAGAAAAAGGCTGCCAGAGGCACAAAGCGCAGGTATATAATAGCTGTCGCCGTGGGATTTGTGATATTTCTTGGAGGGGTGTTTCTATGCAGAAGTACAGTAAAAGAGACGACCTTTTTCGTGTGTGCCGAGTATATTCTGAGCGGCCAGGCAGATGACTATAAAGCACAGATGAAAGAACGTCAGGCTATTCTTCTGGATGATTCGATACGGGATGCACAGCTTCCGGCTATGAATTCGGATCAGGGGCCTTTTATGCATATGGAAGTGCTGAAAGATCCAGAGGGATGGACCAATACGGTTGTGCGGGATTTCTATCGGAAAGACAGTGTGGTAGAAATTGATCGAATACAGTAGATTTATGATAATTTAGGAAAGGGATCAGTAGCAATGACCAACCAAAGACCCAACACCCTCTACCTCGTCGTTCCCTGTTACAATGAGGAAGAAGCTCTGCCTCACAGCGCGCAGGTGATGAGGGAAAAACTGAACAGACTGGTGGAAGAAGGAAAGGCTTCTCCGCACAGCAAAATCCTTTTGGTCAATGATGGGAGCCGGGATAAAACCTGGCAGATTATCCATGATCTGTGCGATGCGGACCCTGCTTTTTCAGGCTTAAGCTTTTCCCGTAACTACGGGCATCAGAGCGCCATTCTGGCTGGGATGATGGCGGCCAGACAGCATGCGGATATCGCGGTTACCATCGATGCGGACTTACAGCAGGATATTGAGGCGCTGGATCAGTTTCTGGAGAAGTATCAGGCCGGCTGCGAGATCGTGTACGGCATCCGGAATGACCGCAATACGGATGGATTTTTCAAAAAGATGACGGCTAACGCCTTTTATGGGCTCATGCATCTGCTGGGATGCAAAGTGATGAGCAACCATGCGGATTACCGCCTGCTGTCAAAGAAGGCGCTGGACGCTTTGGCGGAATATAAGGAGGTCAATCTGTTTCTGCGCGGACTGATTCCCACCATGGGCTTTCAGTCGGATGTGGTTTATTTTGATGTGAAGGAGCGGGAGGCGGGAACCTCCAAATATACCCTGCGAAAGATGATGACTCTGGCGACGGACGGCATTACCTCCATGAGCACCCGGCCGATCCAGTTGATTACCGTGATGGGCTTTCTCGTGATCGTATTCAGCTTCTGCATGATCGTTTACTGCATTGCTGACTGGTTTATGGGACGAAACGTGCCGGGCTACACCACGTCGCTTGTGATTTCCCTGCTTATGGGCGGGCTGACGATTTTTTCGCTTGGAATAGTGGGAGAATACGTGGGGAAAATCTATCTCGAAACAAAGGCGCGTCCCCGGTATATTGTCGAATCATTTATCTGGAAGGAAGGGGAAAGACAGGAGGAAGATACGCATGCCTCAGATTGAAATTCATGCCGATGATTATGCCATATCGCCTCATTCCTCTGAGGATATTTTAGCCTGCCTGCGGGCAGGAAAGCTGGACGGGATCAGCGTCCTGACCAATATGTCCTGCTTTGAGGAATATGCGGAGAAGCTGAAGGCGGAATATGACAGCTTTCCGAAGAAGCCGCGGCTGACGGTGCATCTGAATTTTATGGAGGGGCACTGTGCGGCAGACCCGGAGGAGGTTCCCCATCTGGTGGATAAAAACGGGTATTTTAACATAAGCTGGGGAACACTTTTTAAGTGGAATTATACGCCGAAATTGTTTATGCCCCTTAAAAGAGAGCTGAAGGCGGAGATCACCGCACAGACGGAGCGGTTCCGGAAAGCGTTTGGATCGGAAACTGCACTGCGTTTTGACGGGCATCAGCATACCCAGATGATTCCGGTTGTATACTGGGCGCTTCTTGAGGTGATTGTCGAACAGCATTATCCCACGGAATACATCCGTGTGACGAAGGAGCCGGTCCTTCCGTTTTTGAAGGAGGCCGGTCTGTGGACGACCTACAGGCCGGTCAATTGGGTTAAAAATATGATTCTGAATGTTCTGGCACCCGGGATGGAGAAAACGGTTGTGCGCAATCATCCGTCCTGGCAGAAGGAGAATTCCCCCATGTTTTTATGGGGAGTGGTAATGAGCGGCCATATGGATGAAGCGAGGGTGAAACGGCTTCTTCCACCCATGAAGGAACGGGCCGCAAAGAAGGGAAGAAATCTGGAAATTCTGTTTCATCCCGGAACAGTTCTGAGGGAGGAGCTTGGGGAGGAGTTCTGTAATCATGGCGCAAACGGATTTCATGTGTCAGAGGGACGGCATGTGGAGCAGGAAGCGGTTATGTCCCTTACGGAAGAGGATTTACGATGAAAAAAGCTTTGGAATGGAAAGGCTTCCGGGATAAGGAGGCGGGAAAGCGGCTGATTTTCCGTCTGTCGGTTTTGGCGGCCTTTGTCCTGATTTTTATTTTCAATGTGCTGACTCCCATGATGACGGATGATCTGTTTTATTCCAAAACGGTTTCGGAGGCGTCCTCCATATGGGAGCTGTTCGCACAGGAATACACGCAGTATATGACCTGGACAGGACGTTCTGTGAGTCATATGATCCTGCGTTTTTTCCTGCTGACGGATAAGATGGTATTCAATGTGGCCAATTCCATTGTGTTTGTTCTGCTTACCCTGCTGATCTACTGGAATGTGGATCACCGGAAAAAATATGATGTACCGGTATACCTTCTGGTAAATCTGCTTATATGGATGTTCGGCGTTGTGTTCCGGCAGACGGTTCTGTGGGAGACTGGAGCCTGCAATTATCTGTGGGGGGCCGTCATCATCATGAGCTTTGTTACCCTCTATCGTTACGGGCTCAGGCGTGAGAAGGAAGCAGCACAGATGGGCGGACTGAAGCATCCGGTACTGTGGGCGGCATTGCTCCCAGTCCTGGGCGTGCTGGCAGGCTGGTGCAATGAGAATTCCTCAGGCGGCGGTCTGCTCATAGTGCTTCTGTGCCTTGGCTTTTATCTGTATGAAAAGAAGGAAGGCTTCCACTCCATAAAGCCCTGGATGATTACCGGACTTCTTGGTAATCTGGCCGGTCTTGCCATTATGGTACTGGCTCCCGGAAACGCCATCCGCGCACAGGCACAGCCGGAGGAGGAGCATTCCGGACTTTTGGGCTATATGGCGCGTTTTCAGAAGATTACTCTTGCGGTGCGGGAGAATTTCCTGCTTCTTCTGATTATCGGGCTGCTTTTGTTCATCATCGTTTATTATCAAAAAAAGAGCTGGAAGGCCCTGTGGGCGTATTCCCGGAACGGTTTTCTGTGGGCCTTCGTTTTCCTTGCCACCTGCTATGCGCTGGTTCTGACGCCGGAGCCTCAGGCCAGGGCCTATTTTGGCGCGGGAGTATTCCTTACCGTTGCCGTGGTTCAGTTTTTTGTGGACGTATCGGAAAAGGAAGTGATTTTTGCCAGTCTGAAAACGGGGCTGATTTCCGTGATGATGCTCATCATGTTTTTCACCTATATGGACAGCGGTGCAAATCTGGCGAGGATTTATCGGGAATACAATGAAAGGGATGTGTATCTGACGCAGAAGGCGGAGGAAGGCGTGACGGATGTGACCGTTCCCATGCTGCGCCCGGATTTTGAAACGAAATACAGCGACGGATATAATTCCGACATTCAGGAGGATCCGGGTTATTGGGTGAATGTGGCTTACGCGACCTATTATGGATTCAACAGTGTATCCGGTGTTCCCAGAGAGGGCTGGACGGAATATTAATTGCGGCTTGTTGAGAAATGTGGTATGCTAAAGGGCGAAGCGGACGAGTATCGGCCGTCCGCTTCTATTTTCCCTTTAAAAGGAGTTTTTCATGCGGCAAGATCTGGAATATCCATTTGACCCGGAATATATTCTGAAAAAATCGAAACATATCAAAAGAGAGCTTCTTGCGGACGGTTCCGCCCGTATCAGTAAGCGTATCGCCGTTCTGGGAGGAAGCACCACCCATGATGTGATCCGGATTCTGGAGCTGTTTCTCCTGAATCAGGGGATCGCTCCCGTTTTTTATGAGTCGGAATACGGCCAGTACTGGCAGGATGCCATGTTCGGGAATGAAAAGCTGGATGCTTTTCAGCCGGATATTATCTATATCCACACCAGCAGCGGCAACATCACAAACTGGCCTGCGCCGGGGTGGGACAGGGCTGCGGCGGATGCGGCACTTGAAGAGCAGTTCGGTCATTTTCAGGTGATGTGGGAAAAAATCCGTGAGAAATGGAACTGCCCCATCATACAGAACAATATGGAGGAACCCTTTTACCGGCTTCTGGGCAATCAGGACGGGGTGAATCCGGGCGGAAGAACCGCCTTTGTGCGGCGGCTGAATGAAAGATTTGCGGATTATGCCTGCAGCACGGAGAATTTTTACATCAATGACATCAACTATCAGGCCGCAGCCTTTGGGCTTGACGCCTGGTCGGATCCCTTTTACTGGCATATGTACAAGTATGCCCTTTGTCTGAAGGCGATTCCCTGGCTTTCGCTGAATGTGTCCAACATCATTAAGTCCATCTACGGGAAGAACAAAAAGTCCCTGGTGCTGGATCTGGATAATACGCTCTGGGGCGGCATCGTGGGCGACGATGGCGTGGAAAACCTGCAGATCGGACAGGAAACCTCCATGGGGCAGGTGTATTCAGAATTTCAGGCTTACGTGAAGTCTTTGAAGGACATCGGGATCATGCTGAACGTGGATTCCAAAAATGAAGAGGAAAACGCGCTGGCAGGGCTGAACCATCCGGACGGTACTCTGAAACCGGAGGATTTTATTCTGATAAAAGCCAACTGGGAGCCAAAGAGTGAGAATATTCTGGCAATAGCGAAGGAAATGAATATTCTGCCCGACAGCCTGGTGTTTGTGGACGACAACCCGGCGGAACGGGAGATTGTTCGTACTCATGCGGAAGGAGTAGCGGTTCCTGAGATCGGTTCGCCGGAGCAGTATATCCGCGTGCTGGATCACAATGGATACTTTGAGGTAACCTCTCTTTCTGAGGATGACCGGAAGCGGAACGAGATGTATCAGGCCAATGCCCGGCGTGCAGCTCAGCAGGCCAGCTTTACGGATTATGGGGCCTATTTGGAGTCCCTGCAGATGAAAGCCCTGATCCGTCCCTTTGAGACGCTGTACATGGCCAGGATTGCGCAGCTCACCAATAAAAGCAATCAGTTCAATCTGACCACGAAGCGTTATACCCAGGCTCAGATCGAGGAAGCGGCGCAGAATCCTGCCTGCATCACCCTGTATGGAAAGCTGGAGGACAAATTCGGAGATAACGGCGTGGTGACGGTTCTGATCGGGCATGAGGAGCCGGAAAACGAAGAAAGACAGGCCCTCCATCTGGATCTGTGGCTGATGAGCTGCCGTGTTCTGAAGAGGGATATGGAGTACGCCATGATGGACGTGCTGGTGGAAAAGTGCGAGGAGCGGGGAATCCGCACGATTTACGGCTATTATTATCCCACTGCAAAGAATGGTATGGTCCGGGACTTTTACGGACTGCAGGGCTTTGAGAAGATCCGGGAGAATGAAAAGGAAACGGTATGGAGATTTGAGATCCCGGAGAATTATGAAAAGAAGAATCATTATATAGAAACGTTAAAATAAGGATGCGCGGCGCCGGACAGAAGCGGAAAGGCGCTTTGTGCCGCAGACAGAAAATGGAGGATGCCATGACAAGAGAACAGGTATACGAAACTTTAAACGGAGTATTTCAGGACGTGTTTGACGATGAGAGCATTACGGTGCATGATGAGACCACTTCCGAAGATGTTGACGGATGGGATTCTCTGGAACACATCAACCTGATCGCTGCGGTGGAGCAGGAATTCGGCGTGAAGTTCAACATGGGGCAGGTGGTTTCCATGAAGAACGTGGGTGAGATGGTGGATATTATTCTGAGCCAGATCGACTAACGGAAAGGAACCGGAACGTTGAGCATCACATCCTTTTACTTTTTGCTTTTCTATGCGTTTGTCCTGTTGATTTATTATATTGTGCCGAAGAAAGGCCAGTGGGTGATTCTCCTCCTGGCCAGTATTCTTTATTACCTTTTTTCGGATAACGGCTTCCTGATTTTCTATCCTCTTGCCGCTGTGCTGGTCTGCCATCTCGGCGTCAGGCGGATGGTACAGGTCAGAGAACGGGCAAAGGCGCAGAAGGAGGAAATGAGTTCCGCAGAAAACTCCGGAAAGAGTCCACAGAAAAGTCTGTGGAAAAGTCTGCGGAAAAGTCCGGAGCGGTTGTGCCGCCAGGCGCTGGTTGCGGTGATCGTGATCAATGTGGGAGCCCTTTTTCTGCTGAAATATATTAACTTCGGAATCAATACCGTAAATGGAATCGCCTCCTTTTTCCGGGAAGGAGAGCTTCTGCATGGCCTGAACTGGCTGGTCCCGCTGGGAATTTCCTACTATTCCCTCACCCTGATCGGTTATGTGGTGGATGTGTATTTTGAAATCGCGAAGCCTCTGAAAAATCCGGCAAAACTGGCCCTGTACGGGATGTTCTTTCCCTGCATGCTTTCCGGGCCGATTCTGAAATTCCGGGAAGATGGAGACCAGCTTTATGAGCCTCATCCCTTCGACTATGTGCAGGTGACGCGGGGGATGCAGCGGATGCTGTGGGGCTTTTTCAAGGTGCTGGTGATCTCAGAGCGCATGGGACTGATTGTGGATACCGTCTATGGAAATTATGCACAGTATCCGGGACTCTATATCTGGATCGGCACGGTGGCCTTCGCTTTTCAGCTTTATACCAATTTTTCCGGCGGAATGGATATTTCCCTGGGTATCGCCCAGACCTTCGGGCTGAAGCTGCCGGAAAACTTTGAACGTCCGTTTTTTTCGAAAACCATTTCCGAATACTGGCGCAGATGGCATATCACGCTGGGCGTCTGGATGAAGGAGTATGTGTTTTACCCTATCTTACGTTCCGCCATGTTTACGAAGCTGGGTAAGAAGCTGCGGGCCAGATTCGGGAAGAAGAGAGGAAAACAGCTCACCACCTTTGCGGGGATGTTCCTGTTGTGGTTCGCGGTGGGCATCTGGCACGGCGGAGACTGGAAGTATGTGATCGGTTCCGGCCTCCTGCACTGGGCCTATATCGTCTGCGGAGAACTGCTGGAGCCCGTATATGCGAAAGGGATGGCGAAGCTGGGCATTGATCCCAGGGCCAGATGGGTGGACCGCCTGCGGGTGCTGCGGACCTTCTTCCTGGTGAACATCGGATTTGTGTTTTTCCGGGCGGACAGCGTGGGCGCGGCATTTTCCATGCTGAAAGGAGCGGTTTCCGTTTTTAATCCGGGCATCCTGATCGACGGGTCAATTTTTGCCCTCGGGCTTGACTGGATTGAGTTCACGATAGCGGTGGTTTCGCTCCTGATGCTGCTTGGAGTATCCCTCCTGCAGGAGAAGGGTTCAGTGCGGGAACGGATTGGCAAAAAGAGTCTGCCGGTAAGGTGGATTATCTGGTATGCATTGCTGTTTTATGTGATTCTGCTGGGCAACTACGGGCCTGATTACAGCGCGGCGGAATTCATCTATCAGGGGTTCTAGGTTAGGCACAGGGGTGGGGCATGTGACGGGGATGGCGGATGCGGTGCCCGCGCACGGACGAAACGGCAAGCGGGAATCTGTGATTATAGGGAGAAAAGGATATGGACAAAATTGCGGTTCTGATACCCTGCTATAATGAGGAAAAAACCATTGAAAAGGTGGTAACAGACGCGAAGAAGGCGCTTCCCGATGCGGTGATCTATGTATACGACAACAATTCCACGGACCGGTCCGTGGAGCTTGCTGAAAAAGCCGGTGCGGTAGTGCGCCGGGAGCGGAAGCAGGGGAAGGGAAATGTCATCCGGAGAATGTTCCGGGAAATTGATGCCGAGTGCTATATCATGGTTGACGCGGATGACACCTATCCGCTGGAATGTGCCGGACAGATGGCGGAAAAGGTACTGCTGGAGGGTTCGGACATGGTGGTGGGAGACCGGTTGTCATCCACCTACTATGAGGAGAATAAACGGCCCTTCCACAACATGGGAAACAGTCTGGTGAAAAAAAGTATAAATCTGCTTTTTCATTCCGAAATTCAGGATATCATGACCGGATACCGGGCATTCAGCTATCAGTTTGTGAAAAGCTTTCCCGTGCTTTCCAAGGGCTTTGAGATTGAGACGGAGATGACCATCCATGCGGTGTACAACAATATGCAGGTGGACAATGTGGTGGTGGATTACAGAGATCGTCCGGAGGGAAGCGAATCCAAGCTCAATACCTATTCGGACGGGATCCGGGTACTTGGAACAATCATGCGGATGTTCCGCCAGTACAAGCCCTTGCCTTTTTTTGCGGGGGTTGCAGTGCTTCTTACGGTGATTTCAGCGGTATTCTTCATTCCGGTGCTGTTCGACTTCCTGGAAACAGGGATGGTGGATAAGTTCCCTACCCTGATCGTCTGCGGTTTTGTGGAGCTGGCCGCGATTCAGTCCGTCTTTTCCGGTCTGATCCTTCACAATCTGGGAGTGAAGGAGCGGCGGGACTTTGAGATGAGACTGTATGAGATTCATAAGGAAAGCATGAAAAAATAACCGTGGCCGGGCTGTCGGCTTCGGGGAGAGAATACGGGTAGATAAATGCTGAAAAAGTTTCAGAAAAGAGAATATTTGGTGCTGGGAGGCGTCCTCCTTGTTTTTTTGCTCATGGCGCTTTATAAGCTGACCGATACGCCGCTCTGGTATGATGAAATGATCGAATTTTACTATTCGAAATATCTGACCGGACAAATCCGAGGGGTCAGTCTCTGCAGCAATCTGTATGAAAGGCTGCAGACCAACAGCTTTCAGCCTCCGCTTTATAATCTGATCATGCATGTGTGGCTGTTGTTCGGCGAATCGGAATGGTGGTTCCGTTTCAGCGGGGTGCTGTTTGGCCTGTTTGGAATGCTGGGGCTGTACGCCTGCGTGAAGCAGTTTGCAGGATGGCAGGCAGCTGCGCTCTCCGTGTTTGTCAGCTCCTTCGTTTATGAATGGATGTATTATGTGAAGGAAGCAGCCGAGTATAACATGATGATCATGCTGCTGTACTGGCTGTTATATTTTTATTTCCGGACATTCCGGAACCTGACGCTGAAAAACATCGGCTGTTTCACTGCGATATCGGTGGTGCTTCTGTATACACAGTATGGTGCCGTTCTTGGAATTCTGCCGCTGGCGATCAGCCTTCTGATCAGGGCATGGAAGCAGGAAGGAAAAAAGCTTGGCGGAAGAATTGCTCTCATTTATGGGATAACCGGTGCGGCCGCCGGACTGCCACTGTATTTTTTCCTGTTCCGCATTCAGCTTCAGATGAACCAGAGCGTAAACTATTATACGGTGGCTTTTGAAAAGAACAACATTTTTTACGATTTTTTCAAAATGCTTCTCACCACTGCCCAGTGGCTGTTTACGGAGTCAAAAACCAGGTTTGAACTGCCGTTTGCCCTTGCCCTTCCGGTGGTTATCCTGATTGCTGTTCTTTCTGTCCGTTTCCGGAAAAACAGCGAGTTTAACTTTTTCTTGGTGAGCTGTATCGCGGTGTGGGTGGTCTATTATGCCGTCGTTCGTTCCGGGATCTATGCCTACGGTGACTTTGGAAACCGTTACAGTCTGTTCCTGCTTCCGATATGGACCGTTTTGATCGTCTATCTGGCGTATGAAGCCTTTGCCCTGATACGAATGCTGACATTTCCATGGAAAAAGCTGGCGTTCAGAGGGGCGTTGGGAATATTTCTGGCGGTTCAGCTCGGTTACTGCGCATATGGTTTTTACCGGATCAGCATTTTCGATGTGAAAAGCGATACCAGGAGCGTGGTAAGAATCTGGTACGACCTGGAAGGCTATGAAACGCCGACCTATGTGGTTTTCGGAGAGGCGCCGAGCTTTACCTACTATCTGACGCACGACAGCCGATTCCGGGAAGAATACTGGGATAATATTGTTTTTGAATATGAAAATGTGGAAAATGATTATGATCCGGAGGAGTACTGGGATTATATCAATGATGCCTACGGCGGACAGCTGCCGGACCGGTTCTATCTGTCCATCGGACATGAAAATACACTGACCGAGGCACTGCGGGAGCACGGATATACGTTGGAAGAAAAATTCCTGACGAATACGATTCTGTTTGAAGTGACAAAATAGGAAAAGCGGAAGAAATAATTGGAATCTGGAATTAAGAAGCGATGAAATGTGGCTTAAGATTTTATGAAGCTTATTGAATTAGAGCTGGAGTTGGAATATACTGTATGCTGTACTTAGTATGTAATTGAAGGAAAAAGGTACGGGCAGGAGGATGCACGATGAAGTTATTCGCAAAAAAGGTCCGTGGGATGCTGGCAATCCTGTGCATTGCGGCAATGGTGCTGACGGCATGCGGGGAGAGGACAGAGACGACGGAAACAGAGCAGGAGACAGGGACGGAGGAAGACCTTCAGGTGCGTATTCAGGCCCTGGAGGAAGAGAATGCGCAGCTGAGAGCACAGCTGGAACAGTATACCGGTATAGAAACCCAGGCAGCAGAGACACAACCGGCCGAAAGCCAGTCTGTAGAGACGCAACCGGCTGAATCACAGCCTGCGGAAACCGCGCAGGAGCAGCAGACGGAAGAAGCGCAGTTTCAGGAGGATAAGCTTAACATCGTTGTTTTCGGGGACAGTATCTGGGATATGGACAGGAGCGGGACAGGCATTGCCGCCCAGGTGGCGGAGTATATGAACGCGAACGTTTATAACTGCGCTATTGGAGGTACCAGAGCTACCTTGAAGGAAGGCGAATCAGATGTGGATTATGAAAACTGGGATTCCACCTCGCTGACCGGAATGTGCTATGTGATGCGGGGCCTGGTGGATACCAATTTCCTTGAGGGTTATCCGGCCGGAGGGGTAATACGGAATGTTGATCCGAAGACGGTGGATTACTATATAATTGCCTACGGGTTGAACGACTATTTTTCCGGCGCCCCGATTGCGGTTTCAGACAGTGACAAGTATGACCCGCACGGTTATACCGGCGCTTTGAACAATGCGCTTGAACTGTTGAAGGGTGCGAGTCCAAACGCGCAGTTTCTGCTTATTTCACCGACCTACTGCCAGTTTTATGAAAATGGCTATATGGTGACTGACAGTAACATGAAGGATTATGGAGAGGGAACCCTGACCGATTACGCCAATGCCTGCCGCAATGTGGCGGAGATGTCAAATACGCTCTATATTGATGCCTATTCAACGATGGGAATCAATATTTATACCGCCGAAGATTATCTGGAGGATGGCGTCCATCTGACAGAGGCGGGAAGAACCCTGTACGCCAGAGCGGTATCAAGCTGCCTGAAGTATGGTAAGCCAGGAGAAGTATCTGGAAATTCCGTTTATTATTGATTTATCCTGTTTTGAAAATAATAGGCTGGCGCTTAGTTGCAAAATTCGGCTAGGTGTCAGCCTATGTAGTCAAGGATACTTTTTTCCTGAGTGTCGGATAAGTACTTTGGTGCCTAATTTTATAAGTTCAACAAGATCGTTCAGGCTAAACATAACAGTCATAGTAAGTGTAAAAAGCAAGTATATTACACACCCAACAATGGAATTAAAAGCTAATCCACAAATATTAAATGTTACAAGTTCTATTATCATAAAGGCAATATCCTTTACTCTATAGTTAATTTCCTTAAAATCTAGCACACATAATAGCCACCAAAAAAGTGCAGATAATATAGTACCTATTGCAACAGATTCTTTATTATGCATGAACGCAAAACATACGGCATTTAAGATAAAGCCAGCTATAATGGACAAAATCAGCTTAATAAAATACTGTCGTTGCCTTTTTTGTGCTTTATAAAGATTTACATATATACATTTAATTGGAAAAAAGAAAATCTGTGCAGAAAACAGATAAAAAATGATGGCTGTGGCTGTTGCATAATTGTCTAGAGAAGTTTTTATAATAAACTTTGCAGGAAATGCTGCAGTTATTATAAAGACTGTAAATATAGTGATATAATTACGAATCTGCTTTACTTCTTTATTACTAATCCCCTTGCAGAAATGATTATATAAAGTTACGGATACTGGTATTGTTATAGTACTAATAAAATGTTCTGTACTGGCGGTAAAGCTGTACTGGGCGAAATCTGCTGTGGACAACAGTATTTTTACAAACCATCTGTCCATACCCGTAAACAGGTCGGATGATAAATTGCCCAAAGTGAGCAGAATCCCGTTCCGGATATTCTCTTTGAGTTCCGAAAAACGAAAAGAACGCAGTCCCCACTCAAGCCTGCAGGTTCTGTGCATGCTTATTTCCAGGATAAACCAGATGATGTAATCGAATAATACGTAGGCCGCAAAATATAAGGAAGATCTGTCGGTCCTGAATAAGAATAATAAAGAAGTATTAGCAATAAACGTTGCGATGGTGGTTGCCTTTATCAGCAGACCATATTTTGAAAATTCACCGACCGCAGAAAAAAGATGCTGAAAATATGCGGTCATGTTAATCGGAAGAACGGCCAGCGCGAATGCGAGAAAGACGGTATCTTTCCGAAATAAAGACACAATCAGCAGGGCAAACGAAATAATCAGCTGTGTAGTCCGCAAGGTGGAAATGGATGAGGCCAGATCCTTTGGGTTCAGCTTTCCAAGCTCTTTTCCGCCATTGCGCACATACATTCCGTCCACATATCCCAAATGGAGCAGACCGGCATATCCGATATATAACTGAAATGTTTTGATTTGCGCATAACTGTCGACGGAAAGAAATTTGGGCAGCAGAAAGCTGGTCAGCACATTGAGCACAAGGATATAGATATTTGAAATTAAAACGGTAAGTATTCCGTTGCTTAAGTTGTTTTCCCTGCGCATTGATTCAAGCCCCAATTATTGATTTCGTGTATAGGATTTTCTGAATAAGAACGTTTCTGTTTTTACCCCGGTATTTCTATTGATGGACAACCCGGTTATCTGATAAAAACTATTATACTACATGACTGGAAAAATATACAAGACTGGCGTTTATCCGACCGTGCATCAGCTGTAAAATGTAACAATCGGAGAAATTTAATAAACTTGAAATTGCATTTTCCCCAAGGTCAGTATATGCTGAAATCAGATTAAAAATGAATTGTACGAAACCGGTGGAAAAGGAGGAGAAGGATGAGACTGTTTCAACGGAAGGGAGAGACACAGGATCATACTTATGACGGGCAGCAGCCCGCCATGAAGAGCAGCATCTGCACCGGGGAAACAGTGGCGGGCTTTCTGGATGACGGAGGGAAGTTTCAGGAAGTGATGCTGATTGCACAGGAAAGCGACCTGGAGCTTTTCTGCAGGAAATACGGTGTGGAAAAGGAGAAAATCAGGCACATATTTTGAGAATCCGGTCGGCAGCAGAAAAACTGGAGCTGCGAAGAGAATCGCTGTGGAAAAGGTTTGTCCGGCAGCGCAGAGAAGGAGGAAGATTGAAAAATAAGCTCGATGGCTTATTTTTCAATCGGCAGTTTTGCGTTGGAGCGCCGCAAAACTGCTGTGATCGCAGCGAAAAAATCGCATACGCGATTTTTTTCGCGCGGTCGGAGCAAAGGGCGCTCCGACATGGAGGTAAAAATGAGCAGAAAGAAGATTGGAATTCCTCTGGAGGGATTCGGAGAGCTGTGCCGCAGCGTGGCGGCGCAGGGAGCGGTGCTTTTGAAAAATGAAAAGGAGACGCTGCCGGTTTCGAATGGAGAGCGGGTGGCCGTGTTTGGCCGAATCCAGAAGGATTATTACCGGAGCGGAACCGGGTCAGGCGGTGCGGTGAACGCTCCCTATGCGACGAACCTGCTGGACAGCCTGCGGCAGTGTGATAATCTGCAGGTGGATGAAGAGCTTGCGGCCGTGTATGAGGAATGGATCCGGCAGAATCCCTTTGACGATGGGGGCGGCGTATGGGCCGGGGAACCCTGGAGTCAGAAGGAGATGGAGGTGGATGAGGAGCTTGCGGCCGCGGCTGCAAAGAGAGCGGACAAGGCTCTGGTGGTGATTGGCCGTACGGCCGGAGAATCGAAGGACTATGAGGATCTTCCCGGCGGTTTCCGTCTGAGCGCAGAGGAGGAACAGCTCCTTGGGACGGTCACAAAGTATTTCCGCAGAACCGCGGTGATTCTGAACGTTTCCTGTATCATCGACATGAGTTTTCTGGATTTTCCTTATGAAAATCCGATTACAGCCGTGCTGTATGTGTGGCACGGCGGACAGGAAGGTGGGCGCGCGGCAGCGGATGTGATCTGCGGCCGTATGACGCCCTGCGGCAAGCTCGCGGACACTGTAGCCTGCGGAATCGGGGATTATCCCTCTACGGCGAACCATGGAAGCCTGCAGGAAAATGTTTATCAGGAGGACATTTATGTGGGCTACCGCTACTTTGAGACCTTTGCGCCGGAAAAGGTTAAATATCCCTTTGGCTTTGGTCTGTCCTATACCACATTTTCCATGGAGCCCGGCTTCGCGCGGGTCAAAAATGACCGGATGGAGCTTGAAGTGCGCGTCCGTAACACAGGAAGCCGTTATGCCGGAAAGGAAGTGGTGCAGGTATATTACAGCGCGCCGCAGGGAAAGCTGGGGCGGCCCGTGAAGGAGCTTGCAGCCTTTGCCAAAACCGGCCTTCTTCAGCCGGGACAGGAAGAGCTTGTGACGGTTTCCTTCCCCATCGCCGGGATGGCCGCCTATGATGACGGCGGCTATACGGGAAATCGCTCCTGCTATGTGCTGGAAAAAGGTATCTATGAGATTTTTGTGGGAAACAGCAGCAGGAACCTGGTTCGCGTGCAGGTCGTGGAAGGAGAAGGCGCGCCGGAGGACGCTGAAAAGGCAGCTGAAACAGACACAGGCTTTCTGGTTCCCAAAACGCGGGTGACCAGGCGGCTGGAGGAGGCCTGTGCGCCGCAGAAGAGCTTTCTTCGTCTGATTCCGGGAAAGAGAAAGGAGGACGGCACCTTTGAGACGGCGGGACAGAGGGTGCCGGAAGCATCCGTTTCTCTGGAGGAGCGGATCAGGGACAGACTGCCCGGCGCTCTGACACAGACCGGAAACCAGGGCATCCGGCTTCAGGATGTACGGGAGGGAAATGCCTCTCTGGAAGCCTTTGTCGCGCAGCTTTCCAGGGAAGAGCTCGCGGTGATGGTACGGGGAGAAGGAATGTGCAGCCCCAGAGTGACGCCCGGTGTAGCGTCCTGCTTCGGCGGACTGACTGATACTCTGCAGAAGGAGTACGGCATTCCTGTGGCTGCTGCCTCGGACGGCCCTTCCGGTATCCGGATGGATGTGGGAGCACTCGCCACGCAGGTTCCCATCGGAACCCTGCTCGCCTGTACCTTTGATGAAAAGCTGGTGGAGGAGCTGTATGTGATGGAGGGAAAGGAGCTGGCACGAAATGAAATCGACACGCTCCTCGGCCCCGGTCTGAACCTGCACCGCAATCCGCTGAACGGCAGGAATTTTGAATACTTTTCAGAGGACCCTCTGCTTACCGGAAAAATGGCGGCGGCCAATGTGCGGGGAATCAGGAGAGGAGGCGCCCATGCCACCATCAAGCATTTTGCCTGCAACAGCCAGGAGGCGGAACGTAATAAGGTAAATGCGGCGGTGTCGGAACGGGCATTGCGGGAGCTTTATCTGAGAGGCTTTGAGATCGCAGTGAAGGAAGGCGGGGCGGACAGCCTGATGACCGCCTATAATCCGATAAATGGTCACTGGTGCGCGTCCAACTATGATCTGAATACCACAATTCTGCGGAATGAATGGGGGTATCGGGGAATTGTGATGACGGACTGGTGGTCCACCATGAATGACTGCGTGAAAGGAGGAAAGGAAAGCCCCTCCAACACCGCAGCCATGGTACGGGCGCAGAACGATCTGTACATGGTGGTGGACAACCTGGCTGCAGAGCGCAATCCCATGCAGGACAATACGCTGGAGGCTCTGGAAAAAGGAAAACTGACCCTGGGCGAACTGCAGAGATGTGTCATGAATATCTGCCGGTTCCTGATGAATGCACCTGTGATGGAGCGGTTTGTGCAGGGAGAGGACGAGGCGCCGGAGCATATCCCCGCTCTGCCTGAGAAGGGAGAGGCAATGGAAAAGGGACCCGGGGAGCAGTTCTCTATGACAGAGCCGGGAGCGGATGGCAGCTTCCATCTGAAATGGCCTTCTGAAAAGGCGAAGGGCTTTCTGGTTCCGGGAAAGGAAAGCGGTGCAGGACAGCTTCCTGAAGGCCAGTTCCCCGCCGGACAGAGCCGGCCATATCAGGTACGGGTCTGCATGCGGTTCAATAATAAGGATACCAGAGCGCAGTCGGCCTGCAATCTGCTTTTGAACGGTATCCGCTTTGTTACGCCTCAGGTCAGCGGCACCGGCGGAAAGAGTGTGGTGCGTGATATGGGTGTCGTGCTTCTGGAGCCGGGCAGGTATGAACTGACGCTGCAGAATACCAAAATGCCCGGTATTGAAGTGGAGTGGGTGGAATTTGTGCCCGTATAAAATGGCAGTATAAAAAAGAATCCCGCTTGCGGGATTCTCCGCCTGCGGCGGGTCGCGCAAGCGACATCTTCCATTCCGCCGCAGTGCGATCCCCCGGAGGTTTTTATACGATAGGAAAGGAACTTCCCTATCGTATAAAAAAGCGCGCCTGCGGCAGCGGCGGGGAGGAGATAAGATTTGAAAATGATGAAAGAGAAAAACAGATCCCGGACCATGGACATGACACAGGGAAAGCCGGGCAGACTGATTCTGGGCTTCGCCCTTCCCCTCATGCTGGGAAATGTGTTTCAGCAGTTGTATACCTTTGTGGATACGCTGGTGGTGGGGCAGGCGCTCGGCGTGAACGCGCTGGCGGCACTGGGAGCGTCGGAATGGCTGACCTTTCTGATGTTCGGCTCCGTGCAGGGACTGACTCAGGGCTTTTCTGTAATCATTTCCCAGAAATTCGGAGCCGGACAGGAAGGAGGGCTTCGCAGGGCGGTGTTTCAGGCCGCCCTCCTCTCTGTTATCGCTGCCGTTTTGCTTACCGGGCTTGGACAGGCAGCGCTTCCGGCTGTGCTTATGTTGATGGGAACCCCGGAGGAAATCCGTGGAATGACCCTTTTGTACCTGCGTTTTATTTATGCGGGCATTCCCGCGGCGCTGCTTTATAATACCTCGGCGGCTATCCTGCGGGCCGTGGGGGACAGCAGGACACCTCTCAGGGCGATGACGGTGTCTTCCGTCTGCAATATCGTGCTGGATCTTCTGTTTGTGCTGGTTTTGAAAATGGGAATTCCCGGAGCGGCGGTTTCCACCGTTCTGGCACAGGTGCTTTCCGGCATTTGCTGTCTGGCCGGGATCAGCCGGATTCCCGGCCTTCACATAAGGCGTGAGGACTGTCGGGCAGACAGGGAGCTGATTGTGCAGCAGCTTCGTCTTGGGCTTCCGCTGTGCCTGCAGAATATGATTACCTCCTTCGGCGGACTGGTGGTACAGTCCGTGATCAACGGTTTCGGCGTTCTGTTTATTGCCGGATATACGGCGGCAAACAAGCTTTACGGACTGCTGGAAATCGCAGCCTCCTCCTATGGCTATGCCATGTCCTCCTATGCGGGACAAAATATGGGCGCGGGAAAAAGGGAACGGATCGGAGCCGGCCTGCGTGCAGGGGATGGGGGACGGCGTCTTTCCCATGCTTTCCAGCGCGGTCCAGCTGATCATGCGCGTTGGCTGCGCTCTGTTTCTGACCCGCGTGATTGGAGAAAGCGGCGTATTCTTTGGCGAGATCATGGCCTGGATGGGAGCGGACCTGCTGCTGGCGGGGAGATATTTCTATCTGGTGCGAAAAGGACAGCAGCTTCAGTCAGAGTAAAATCCGGCATTGAGACACTTACAGTCCCATATCTCGTATCCAGAATGCAATCTGATAGGGAAACAGCTCTGCGGGCGTATTCAGTTCACTGCCAAGCAGCCGCTTCATGTTCTGAATGCGGTAATTGACAGTATTTCTGTGAGTAAAGGTAGCCTCTGCCGTTCGGATCAGGCTGCGGTCATTTTCAATGTAAGCGCGCAGCGTGTCCGCATAGCCCATGCCGGGGCGTGAAGGGCATGAGCCTGTGCCGGGCTGCGCAGAGGCCGCATGGCGGCTGTCGTACGCATCAATAGGGGCCAGAAGGCTGTCGGCATAGTTTTTTAAAAGCTCCGGATCCGATGAGGAAAACAGGATGCCGAAGAATCCCATCTGATTGAAATCCACAATTTTCCGGTCCATATGGCAGGCCATTTTCAGCGCGGTGCGCGCGCGGCTTAAGGCCAGCTTCAGATTCCGGATATCCTGACAGGCAGGACCGATTCCAAGGTGTAGCCTGCCGTCCGCAAAGAAATCCGCGAACAGATTCTCAATCTGACCGGTCAGTTCCGGCACATCCTGTTCCGGAAGATCGTTGACTGTAAGAATCCATACTTCATTTAATTCCAGGAGAAAATAGGGAAAACGGATTTTTGACCCGTTTTTCCACAGTCCGAATACGTTTTCCAGCTTCAGGACGGCCTGCTTGAAAAGCACCTTTTCCTCCGGCGTGAGCACGGGCTTCATGCAGAAGATGCGGAAGGTCCCTTCCAGATGAAACCGTCCTCCGATTTCCTCAAAAAAATCATCGGGAACCTCTTTGCCGAGAAGCAGGCGAGCGAACAGGGCGCCGGTCTGTTCCTCCCGGTGGGTCTGCTGCATGATGCGCATACAGTAGTCCTGGATGAGCTGTGTGACAGAGATTTCCCAGGGCATTTCCAGAAGAGGAAAATCCTGCTGCTCACACCAGAGGGTGACCTGCTGCGGTACAGCGGCAAGATAGCGCCCGGTATTGACGATGATTCCGGCACAGCCGGTTTTTTTCATGGCGGCAACGAGCCTGAGAAGCCAGCCCTGCGTCCCCGCTTTCATACCGGTGGTTACAGCGAGCTCCGTTCCGCCGAAACGGCTGATGATGGTCTCGTCCTCCACCATATGGACCCAGCTCACCACGCTGTCCATACCCTGTTTTCCGGCCAGAAGGCGAAGCTGATACTGATTTTTGGTTTCTTCAAAGATTTCCCAGAAACGAATCGCCACAGGATATTCCCTCTTTCCTTTTTCCAATTATTCGTCAGAGACTGTTAATGCAATATTTTCTGAAAATTTGTATTTGCAGCACAAAAAAACTTTCTATTTTCAGATTATCAGATGATTGGCAGAAAGTCCAGAACGACTTATAATAAAATCAGAAAAAAGGAAAGGCAGAAACATCCGAAAGGATGCGGGCTGACAAGGGAGGGCTGTATATGATCGCATTCAATCTGAACATTGCGGAAAATCTGGAGAATGAACGGGAAGAAAAATTTTATCCGGAGTGGGTGAAGGCAGAGCGGCTGTATAACTGCGAGAATTTCGGCCGTATCTTCTCGGGGAGAAGGTTCCTTCTGGAAAAACTTTTTAATATGGGGCCGAAGAGAAAGGGCTTCTGTGCGTAACATACAAAAATGAAATAAGAAGAAGGCCGGTTCAGAGAAGAGGGGCTGCCATCCGGCAGCCCGACCGGCAGAGAAAGTGCCCGTATTCCCGAAAGGGAGCGGGCGCTTTTTCACTGTTTGTTGAATACATATTCATCCAGCCTTTTCATGGCTTCCTTCACCAGAGAAAGGGGCACAGCCAGATTCATACGAATGGCCCACGGCCGGTTGAACGGGCGGCCGTCCTGCCAGATGACGCCGACGGAAATGCCGGCGCGGATCAGCTCGTCCATGCTCACTCCGTGACAGGCGCACCACTCTTCGCAGTCCAGATAGAGCATATAAGTTCCTTCCGGCTTCGCAAGCTTCACCCCTTTGAAATTCTCACGGATATAATTGTATGCGTAGTCCACATTTCCCGTCAGAACCTCGCGCAGCTCGTCCAGCCATTCCTGGCCCTCCGGACGGTATGCGCCGATGAGCGCGTGCATGGACAGCACGTTCATGCTGTTGTAGTGGCTGAGGCTGGACTGCTTGCGCACCCGGTCCCTCAGATAAGGATTGTAGATGATATGATAAGAACCGATCAGTCCGGCCAGGTTGAAGGTCTTGGAGGGTGCGTAGATGGCAATGGTCCTGTTTTTCGCATCTTCGCTCACGGACTGGGTGGGGATGTGCTTATGGCCGGAGAGTGTCAGATCGGACCAGATCTCGTCGGAAATTACCACGCAGTCGTTCTTTCGATAAACCTCCATGGCGGCCTCGATCTCCTCCCGTTCCCATACACGGCCGCAGGGATTGTGCGGGGAGCAGAAAATGGCGAAATGGATGTGGTTTTCCCTGATTTTCCGATCCATATCCTCGTAATCCATCCGCCAAACGCCGTTTTCATCCTGCTTCAGATCGCTCAGAATGATCTTCCGGCCGTTGTTCTCCAGCGTTCCGGTGAAACCGATATAGGTAGGGGAGTGCAGGAGTACAGCCTCGCCGGGAGCCGTAAAGGCCTGCAGGGCGGAAGCAACGCAGCCGAGAACGCCGTTTTCATAGCCGATCTCCTCTTTGGTAAGCCCTTCCACTCCGTTTCTCGTTTTCTGCCAGGAAATGATGCTGTTGTAATATTCGTCGGTGGGGTCAAAATAACCGAAGGCCGGATGCTTTGTCCGTTCAATGACGGCTTCCTGAATGGTGGGCGCTGTGGCGAAGTTCATGTCCGCCACCCACATGGGGATTCTGGAAAAGCCTTCCTGGACGGAGGCTTCCGAAAACGGGATGATATCCACCGCAATGGCGTCCTTTCCTTTTCTGTCAATGATGGAAGTAAAGTCGTATTTCATGATGTTTCTCCTTTGGGCCGCCGGATCAACCGCATAAGGCGGCATCCTTTGTATGATAGTTCATGCCGCTGAGTGAATGCGCAGACCCGGCTGAGTAGTAACAATGTCTGAATCCTATTATACATTCGCGATTGACACTTATCAATTATAATGTTATTACAAATAGGTGAGGTATATAAGCCGGCGCTGCCAATGCCGGCAGAACAGATTTACGGAGGTTTTTATGGAGAAAATATATGCGACTGGATTTCACAATCCCTTTCTGCCGCTGGATACCTATATTCCGGACGGAGAGCCGAAGGTGTTCGACGGAAGGGTGTATCTGTATGGATCGAAGGATGTGTTCGGGGGAGAATACTGCTGCCATAAATATCATGTATATTCTGCTGACATAGAGGATCTGCAGCACTGGACCGACCATGGACCGGTGCTGGCTTCCACGGACGAGTACGCCGATGAGGGAATCACGGACGGAGTGCCCTGGTCGGACGGCCTGCTGTGGGCGCCTGACGTGGTGGAGCGGGACGGCTGGTATTATCTGTATTTCTGTCTTTCAGACGGCTCCGAGGGCGTGGCGAGGAGCAGGAAGCCTTACGGTCCCTTCACGGATGCCAGACAGATCCTTATGAACGGAGAGCCCATTTCCGGAATCGACCCTTCCGTTCTGAAGGATGGGGATGATTACTACTATACCTGGGGGCAGGGAAACTGCCATATGGCGAAACTGAAGGATGATATGTATACTCTGGATGAAACCACCTACGCGGAAGCACTGATTTCCCATGAAGACGGCTGTCAGGGTTTTCATGAGGGCTCCTCTTTAAGAAAAATCGGGGATTTTTACTGCCTGGTTTATGCCAGCGAGTATACAAAAGAATATCCGAACCGCGGCGGCGCGCCCACGAAACTGGATTATGCGGTGAGCAAAAACGTATATGGCCCCTATGAATACAAGGGTACCATCATTGACAATACGGGTGTGGATCCCAGCACCTGGAACAACCACGGCTCCATCATCAAAATCAAAGACCAGTGGTACGTGTTTTACCATGGCTCCTCCGGCAACCGGAAATATAACAGGCGGGCCAGAGTGGAGCGGATCAGCGTGGATGAGGAAAATGCGGTGATCGCGCAGGTGCAGATGACCTCTTCCGGTTTTGCAGATACGCTGAATCCCGGAGAACGGCTGGATGCGGCCTATGGCTGCCAGGTGCTTGGCGGAGCGTATTTTACGGAAAAAACGGGCGGCTTCCCCATGGTGAACATCACATCGGGATGCAGCGTTTCCTTCCGGTATTTTGATTATGATGATGAACCGAAAAACTGGAAAATCGGGCTTGGAATCCATGCGTTTCAGGAGGGAACGGCCGTACTGCTTGTAAACGGAGAAAAGAAGGCCGAGATCGCTTTCGGACCGGGGCAGGAAAAGGAGGAGGTTGAAGGAACTCTGTGCGGCCTTTCCGGCAAAGCGGAGCTTTCCGTCCTTTTTCAGTCGGAGAGAGAAGGAGAGCTGGCGGAGCTGTACTGGGTGGAACAGCGGTCGGAAATTCGTGCTTGTCAAAAGAAGGCGGATCGTCTAAACTAAAAAGGTCATATTTCACAGAAATATTGCGTTTGGAGCAAACCTATGCTGTTTAATTCCTATATTTTCATTTTTCTCTTTCTTCCTCTTTGCCTGGGCGGGTTTTATCTGTTCTCACACTGGGGAAAAAGCGTGCCTGCCAGACTGTGGCTGACAGGCTTTTCTTTGTGGTTTTACGGTTATTTCAATCCCAGCTATCTGCTGATCATGGCATGCAGCATTCTGTTCAACTATGCGGTTTTCAGAGGGATGCAGCTTGTGGAGAAAAAATGTCCCGGATGGCGCAGGCCGATGATGATTCTGGGTGTGGCGGGCAATCTGGCGGTCCTGTTCTATTTCAAATATTATGACTTTTTTGTGGAAAACGTGAACGCGGTCTTTGGAACCTCCTTCGTGCTGAAGGGGATTCTGCTTCCGCTGGGAATCAGCTTTTTCACCTTCCAGCAGATTGGCTTCGTGGTGGATGCCTACCGCGGCGAGGTGAAAAACTGCACCTTTCTTGACTACGCGCTTTTCGTTTCCTTTTTTCCCCAGCTGATTGCCGGGCCCATTGTCAGCCAGAGCGAGATGCTGCCTCAGTTCGCGCAGATCGGGAAGAAGAAAGCGGATCCGGAGAAATTCGCCGCGGGTATCTACCTGTTCACCCTCGGTATGGTGAAAAAAGTGCTGGTGGCGGATACCTTCGGTCTGGCGGTGGACTGGGGATATTCCAACATTCCGGCCCTTTCCTCTGTGGACAGCCTGCTTCTCATTTTCTTTTATTCCATCCAGCTCTATTTTGACTTCAGCGGCTACTGTGATATGGCCCGCGGGCTGGCGTGGATGTTTGGAATGGAAATCCCTGTAAACTTCAACTCCCCCTATAAGGCGGTCAATATCATCGAATTCTGGAGAAGGTGGCACATCACACTGAGCCGTTTTTTCCGCCAGTATGTATACATTCCCCTCGGCGGGAACCGGAAGGGCAGACCCCGCATGTACGCGAACCTGATCCTCATTTTCCTGCTGAGCGGCATCTGGCACGGCGCCGGCTGGACCTTTGTGACCTGGGGAGCAGCACAGGGCATCCTTTATATCATCACCCGTGCCTGGCAGCTCTACCGCAAGGATCATCCGAAGCCTGTTTCTGCCCCGGCGGCAGGAACACTGTTTACCTTCTGCTATTACAGCTTCGCCTGCGTTTTTTTCCGGTCCGAGACCATGGACCAGGCCTTTGCCGTATTCCGCAGACTGTTTACCGGAGGCATTGCCCTTCCGTCCGCATCCTTTACCGAAGGCTTTAACCTGGACGAGTTCTGGTACGTCATCAAACTCCTCCATTTGGATAGCCTTCCCCACAGCGAGCTCTACCTTCCGGCCATCATCACCCTGGGAACCCTGCTCGTCATATTCCTCGCTCCCAATGCTGATGAATGTGCAGAACGCTTCCGTCCCCGCGCCAGAAACGCAATCCTTACGGCCTTTTTATTTATATGGTGCGTCCTGTCACTGTCCGGAGTCAGCAGCTTTTTGTACTTTAACTTTTAACCCCTACGAGCCGGGCAGCCGTAAGACAAACAGCCCGGCGGGAAACCGCCGCAGGCGGCTTACCGGCCGGCGCTGTCTGTCTTACGGCTATGCGGCGACAGCCGCAAAGCGAGACGAAGCGAAGCGGAGTCGAGCGTGCCCGGCGGGGTAGAGGCTCCCTCCACCCCCTTCCCGCGGGACAGGCGAAGCCGCATCCCGCGCCGAAGTGTTTCGGTGAAAGGAACTCCTCCACCCCCTTTCCCGCGGGACAGGCGAAGCCGCATCCCGCACCAAAGCGCTCCGGCGAAAGGAACTCCACCCCGCCCCTACGCTCACCTCATTCAGGAGAATACACATGAACCAGTACAAGAAATGGCTGCTCATCTTCTGCGCAGCCCTTGCCGCAGGCCTGCTTGCGGTAACAGCCATCGTCCTCATTGTGGACCCATTCTTCCAATACCATGCTCCGCTTCCGGGCTACCCCTACAAGGTGGACAACCAGCTGTCCCAGAACCCCGGAATGGCCAGGCGCCTGGACTACGACAGTGTGCTGCTCGGCTCCTCCATGACGGCCAGCTTCGACACCGACTGGTTTGGAGAGGTTCTGAACCTCAACACCGTAAAGCTCAGCTACAACGGCGCGCTCCCAAAGGACGAAGCCAACATCATGGACATTATTTTTGACGCAAAACAGAACACCGTGAAGACGGTCTTCATGGCACTGGACCAGAACACCCTGTCTGCGGGCACAGAAGAAACCAAGTTTCCGATTCCGGAATACCTGTACGATAAAAACCCGTTTAATAACATCCGGTACATTTTCAATAAGGATGTCCTGCTCAATTACATCCTGAAGCCGCTGGTGGATTCCACGGAGCGGACGGACTGGACGCAACTCTATAAGCCATGGTGGACGGATCAGTATTATACCAAGGCGAATGTGCTCATGTACTATGAGCCCGCCGGGGAAGCGGAGGAGAAGATGCCGGAAGATACCTTCCTTTCCGGCGCGGCGGATAATCTGGATCAGAATATCTGTCCTTACATTGAGGCTCATCCGGAAACGGAGTTTGTTTTCTTCTATCCGCCCTACAGCATCCTTTACTGGAACGATGTGACGCGCCAGAAGCAGCTGGATGCGGAAATCGCGGAGCTGGAGTATGTGACCGAGCGCCTTCTTTCCTATGATAATGTCCGCATGTTCTGCTTCCAGAATCAGAGGGACATTGTCTGCGACCTGAATAATTACGCGGATTACACCCATTATCACGCAGATGTCTGCCGCTACATCGTGGAATGCTTTGCGAGCGGGGAATGTGAGCTGACGATGGAAAATTACAGAGAGGTTTTTGCCGATCTGGCCGATCTGGCATCCACCTATGATTATGAGGCGATTTACGATAACTGGTATGAATAAACGGAACGATTCCGTTCCGAAGCGGAGGAAAAATCATGGCTGAACTGTTGGCTGCATTTGCCGTTTTGATAGCAGCTCCCTTCTGCATCGGCCTGCTTCCCGCACTGGCGATGCCGGGAGAGAAAACCGCCTGGCATGAAGAGCAGGCTGCAAAAAATAAAATTGCTGAGGGGAAAGGAAAAAAGAGGTTTAAGTGGCAGCAAAAAAAAGTGAGCGTCTGTCCGGCAGCCGTTTATGCTTCCGGCTTTGTGACCATGCTGGCAGTATTTCAGGTTGTGGCCGTGCCGATCATCCTTTTTGAAACCTGGGGCTTCCCCAGAATTGTGACCATTTATTCTGTCCTGCTCGCGGTTTTGTCCGTTTTGGGACTGATATTCGGCTTTCCCGTACTGCGGGGAATGGCTGCGGATGTGCGCGCACTGATTACAAGAAGAAAAATGCCGTCCATAGAAACGGCGCTTTACTGGGTGCTCGCCGTCGGACTGATTCTGTTTCAGATGTATATGGCCTACACCCATGAGTTTTTTGACGGAGATGACGCCTATTATGTGGCACAGTCTGTCATCGCGGAACAGACGGATGTGCTTTACCGGATCCTGCCCTACACGGGACTGAGCACCTCGCTGGATATCCGGCATGCGCTGGCTTCTCTTCCCATATGGGAAGCCTATCTTGCCAGGGTGACAGGAATCCATCCGACCATCATCGCGCACAGTGTGCTGCCGCTGGTGCTGATTCCGCTCACCTATCTGGTTTATTACCGGATCGGCATGCGGCTTTTTAAAGGAACGTTCCGGAAAACGGCGATATTTCTGATTCTCGTCAGCCTGCTTCAGATTTTCGGCAATACCTCGATCTATACGAACGCCACCTTTTTCCTGATGCGGACCTGGCAGGGAAAATCCGTTCTCTGCAATCTGGTGCTTCTGACCGCAGTATGGGCGCTTCTGAGACTGTGGGGGACGGGAAAGGACGGAGAGCAGAAAGGAAGAAAACAGGCGGGCTGGTGGCTTCTGATGGCGGCGAATAACGTGACGGCGGCCATGGCGACCACGATGGGCGCTTTTCTGCTGGGCCTTTTTGTCGCCATTACCGGACTGGTTCTGGCGATCCGGGAGAAGCGCCCCGGCCGTCTGATTCCGCTTGCCGCAACCTGCGTTCCGGGGATTGTTTATCTGGCCATTTATGCGGCAGTGGTTTTCCTGTGACACCGGCATCCCGGCGGATGAGTGAACTGTAACGGAAAAGAGGTAATTATGAGAGAAATCCTGACAATATTTATGGACTACTGCGGAAACGGCATTTATCCATTTTTGTTTCTCGCGGCGCTTGTTTACCTGCTGGTGACGGAAAAGGACAGGAGGGTGCGCCTGGTGCTTCTGGAAGCCTCTGCGGTGACGCTGGTTCTGTTTTTCCTCCCTCTGTTTAAAATGGTGATGGACAAGGTGGAGGAGGCGGGAACCTATTACCGTATTCTGTGGCTCCTGCCCATGACGGTGGTGACTGCGTACGCCGGTGTGAAGCTGATCGGGCGCCATACCAGGATCGGGCTCGCAGCGCTGGCTGCGGTATGTGTTCTTGGCGGAAGCTATGTGTACGGCAACGTAAATGTATCAAAGGCGGAAAATCGTTACCACCTTCCGGCGGAGGTTCCGGCCATCTGCGACCTGATCATGCCGGCGGAGGATGAAGAACGTGTCTGGGCCGTATTTCCCTCCGAGCTTCTGCAGTATGTCAGACAGTACACCTCGGAAATCCAGATGCCCTATGGCCGGGATATGCTGGTGGCGAGCTGGGATCATACGGAGCACCCCATTTACGCGCTGATGGAGGCGGAAACCATCCATATCGACCTGCTAGCCCAGCTGCTGGATGATTATGGGGTTCATTATCTGATTCTGAATAAGGCCAAAGCCGTTGAGGGGGAGCCGACGGAATATGGTCTGGAAAAAATCGGAGAAATCGGCGGATATGACGTGTTCCGGAATACGGATGTACCGATTTATAAAACAGTGACCAATTGACGGGACGCCGTAGTTTTCACCCGGGTCAAATGAAAGAATAGCCGTCCGGCCCACAGAGCCGACGGCTATTCTTTATTTGCAGAACTTTTCCTTTCCGTTGAAGTTATTCTGCCTTTCATTCGTTCTGAATCAGAAAAATCTTTTCGGCAAACCTCTGTGCGATCCGTTCTCTGCCCGCTTCATTCAGGTGGTAGCCGTCCGTCAGACATTCCGCCGCCTGATTTTCCGTTACGGAGCCGTAGTAATTATCCAGAATGCTGACGCCGTTCGCCATGGCGACATCGATTTCGTGGAGCACGTAGTCGGGAAGCGTACCGTTCCCGAGATCCTCCGTATCCGCGTTGATCAGATTTCCGTTTTCATCGGTGTACTGTCCATAGGAGGGAGAAAGCACAACGATACGGATATGAGGGTAGGTCTGCTGGATCAGGTCGATCGAGGCATTGAGCGCGCCGTTCCAGGTGATCAGATTGATGTCATTGTTTTCATCCATTACCGGGCGGTCGTCCATGTAATCGCTCAGATCGTACATGATCACGATCATGTCAACGGTGGAAAAGTCCACGCTTTTCAGCGTATCCAGGGCCGCCTGCGTGCCCTCCGTATCTTCCACAAGGCCGGCGGCATGCTCCATCAGCGTGAAATCTCCGCCGCAAAAGGAGGCGGTGACCAGATACAGGCTCAGGGCGTCCTGGGGATAGCTGTCGGTATATTCCTCATACTTCATGGAAAGATACGAATCCGGAAATGCGCAGTTGTAAACGGTGGCGTCGCATTTCTGCGCGATCTTCTCCGCCAGTCCGGTGCTTCCGCGTTCGTCGGAAAAAGGCGCGTTGCCAAGCGTGACGATGGTGGTGACGCCGTCATCCTCATGACCTTCCAGGAGGCTTGCATCCATCGGCTGGATATAATCCTGTGGCTCTGTATCGAATTCGGAGGTATCCGCGTTGGGGTCATAGCCGGAATCCTCGCCGATGTTCCAGATAATCAGCCGTATGGCAGCGATTAAGAACATCAGCAGGATCACTGCAAGCAGAGCCAGGTGAATGTAATCGGAACGCTCCATGCGCCGTTTCCTTCCCCGTCCGGAACGGCGGGAATGCGGACGGCCTGTTTTCCTGCCTCTGCCTGAACTTCGCCTGCGCGACGCCTTTGAGGAGGAGCCGGTACGTGAAGAACGGCTGTTGCTTCTTGGACGCGGAGCAGTCTCCTCCTCTGAAAAAAAATCTTCCTCCAGAAGTTCCTCCTCGGAAAGAAGGAGATCGTCGTCGGACTGCGTGATTTTGTCCGGCTTTCCGGACTGTCTGGTGCTGTCTGTCATATTTTCCAATTTCTTTTCTCCATGCTTTAATGTTCTGTTAAGATGCGGGCCGTCTGAAAACGCGGAGCTTTCCGGACTGCCCTGAATATCTGCTTCCTATATTACCATTTCTTCCCCCGGCCTGTCCACGAAGTAACAGATTTTTCATATTTTTATAAGAAATATGGTTACTGTTCACTTCGTGCCATTCGCAAAACGGTTTGAAATGGACACGGTTATGTGTTATGGTGTATGGGATCAAGGTTGATCGGAAATGTGAGGAAAAGCAGTGGAGAAGAAAAGCGCGAAAAAAAAGCTCAGGCTGAAGGATATCCTGGTTCTTCAGGCGGTAATTGTCATATATACCCTTTCCAGCGTAATGGCGAAGCTGGCGAGCGGGCAGGAGCCGTTTTCCGCCCCGTTTCTGTTTTTTTATCTGATTGAGCTCATGATTCTCGGTGTTTATGCCCTGCTCTGGCAGCAGATGATTAAAAAGTTCGAGCTGTCTGTGGCCTATACCAATCGGGCGATGGCGCTTTTGTGGTCCATGCTCTGGGCGGTGGTTCTGTTCCATGACCGGGTGACGGTAAAGAATATCATCGGCGTGGCGCTGGTGATTGTGGGAACGCTGATCGTCAACGGAGGGGACGCAGAGGAAAGGGAAAACGGTGGAGACGCTGATGGCGGAAGCGGAAGGAAGGGGGGCGTGCGGTGATGGATGGAATGATCTATTATGGATTTCTGCTGGCAGGAGTGCTGGCGGCGTCCTTTTCCCAGGTGCTCCTGAAAAAAGGGGCGATGCGCTCCTGGCCCTCCTTTATCCGGGAATATCTGAATCCCTGGGTCATCGGCGGTTACTTCCTGCTTCTGTGTTCCACCGTGCTGAATATCTGTGGGCTGAGGGGCCTGTCCTTTCTGAACGGCCCCGTGATGGAGTCCTTCGGCTATGTATTCGTCCTTTTTCTCAGTCGTCTGTTTTTTAAGGAACGGATCACGAAACGGAAACTCGCAGGTGTGGGCTGTATTCTGGCCGGGATGCTGATTTATTATCTGTAGCGGAAGCTGGCCGGACCGTTTCTGACGTCTGGAACCATCTGGTGCCGCTGCGTCTGGGATATTCTGCGGAAAGCTCACGCAGGCATTTTTCGTCAGCGCATTTTTCCTTCAGGGCATGGCGTTCCTCGCGGGTCAGGTTGACATATTTCATATAGGAAATGTCCAGCTCTGAAAGCTTTCCGCTGCAGGCAGGACAGTAGAGCTTGTGGCCGTTGAGAATGTGGATGCGCCGACAGTATTTGCAGTAATGGATGTACATCATGGCAGTTTCCTCCTCTTTCTTCTTTTTTCTTATTCTGGCACATCCTTTCTTCTCCGGCAAGAAAAAGCGTTCGACAAAAAGGGACAGGCAGGAAAAAGGGAAATGTGCGGTTGAAGAAGGAAAGCGTCATGTGCTATACTGTCCGTACACTATGCAGGAGAAAACGTTGTCTGGAATGGAAAACGGGAGAAATATATGACTGAGAGGGAACGGGAGGAAATGTCGAAAGGCCCCGATGATTTGCAGCGCGCTTTTGAAGAGGGCTGGGAAATCAGCGAGGATGATTTTGAAGAAACGCAGGAGTTGACAGAGGCTCCGGTACGTAAGAATGGAAGTGCACAGAAGAATGAAAGTGCACAGAAGAACGGAAATGTACATAAGAACGCTGCGGCGCAGAAGAGCGTTGGAACGGGATCCGACATACATAAAAGGCAGTCTTCGGGAAAGCGGAGGCCGGAGACCGGCAGGAGCAAAGGGCCGTACGGCAGTGCCAGCCGTACGCGCGCAGCAGCCGGACAGAAGCGTGGAAAGAAACGCAGAAGGAAGGGAAAAGGATTTTCCGCCATGGACGGAGTGATCGGTCTGACAGGGGCCGCAGTCTGCCTGTTTGCCGTATTCACCTTCAGCTTCGTCATGTCTGCCAGAGCGCAGGAGAGACAGGTGGCGTCCTTTGCCGCTGTTGGGGAAGAGCTTTCTCAGATTTCGGTCGCGGATGAAAGCACCTTTCTCGCCGTGGCGGACGGGCTGCTTGCGAGGCAGCAGGCAGCGGAGTATGTGGAGACGGAGTATGAGGAAACGGAGGAAGCTTCCGAGGTTCAGGTAGGGCTGAACATGACCTCTGTGGAGAAGGACCTGAAGATCAAGTTCGTGAACCGGAAAACCGGAAAGCTGATTCCATATGTGGCTTTTGAAGTGAAGGTAACCGGACCGGACCAGACATACCAGAAAACGGATGACGACGAGGACGGTATTATTTATCTGACCGGGATTGCCGGTGGAAGCTATACGGTGGAGGTGACAGGGCCGGAGGATCTGGAAGGCTATGTCCTGCCGGACGGCGCGCAGAGCGTGACTGTAAAGGACCAGATCGAATATGAGAAAATCGATGTTTCGGATGAAATCAAGAGTGAATCCGAAGTAAATGCGGCGGCTGAGGATACGGAGATAAAAACAGAGGTGGAATCCGTCCTTCAGGACACGGTGGAGTGGGTGGAATCCACCCGCACACCGCTCGGAGAAGAGGGAAGCCTGTACACAGAGGTGAAGAAGGATGAGATCCCGGATCCGTCTCAGACGGCGAATCTGTCCTTTGCCCTGTTCGCGGGAGTGAAGGAGGATGGAAGCCCTCTGAAGGCGTCGGTGCGGACCTCTTCGGATGTCCGTACACTGACGGAGACACAGACTGCAGAGTCCGAACCCCGGTCTGAGGATACGTCGGCTTTGCCGAATGAGCCTGCAACGCCTCCGGCTGAAACCGACAGTCAGCCGCCAGAGACAGAAACCCAGCCCCCAACCGAGACGCCGCCTCAGACGGTAAAAGTGACGGGCGTATCAGCAAGTCCGTCAGATTTAAGCGGCAAAGTGGGAGAGAGCGCGGATATCAGCGTGACGGTCAGCCCGGAGAATGCCTCCGATAAGAGCGTGACATTTTCTTCCAGCAACGGAAGCGTGGCGGAGGTGAACGGAAGCGGCCATGTTGTTTATAAGGGCGCGGGAAGCGCGACCATTACTGTGAAAACCAATGACGGTGGATATACCGCTTCAGTGGAAGTGAGCGTATCCGAGCAGGAGAAAAAGGTAGAGAGCGTTTCCATTTCAGGGGATTCTTCCGTGTCGGTGGGGGCCAGCATCAGCCTCAGCGCTGCGGTGAGCCCGCAGGACGCTTCCTACAGCGGTATCTCCTGGTCCTCTTCGAATACCGGCATCGCGACGGTGGATAACGGGAGAGTGACCGGCGTTGCGGCGGGAAAGGCAGTCATCACCGCAGAAGCGGGCGGGGTGAAGGCGACGAAGGAAATTGAGGTGAAGGCGGCCGAAGTGACGCTTACCGGCATTAAAATCAGCGGTCCGGCCAGCGCGAAAAAGGGAGAGACCGTACAGCTTTCCGTCACGGCCGAGCCCTCCGGCGCGGATGCTTCGGTGGACTGGTCCTCATCCAACGCGGAGGTTGCCAGCGTGGACGGAAGCGGAAAGGTGACCTGCAAAGCGGCGGGGAGCACGACCATCACCGCGGTTTCCAGGAAAAATGCGGGAATTAAAAATTCCATCACCTTTACAGTGACTGCGGAGGATGAGTCCAACTCGGTGACCCTGAATGAGATGAAGATCACCGCAGGAGAAACGAAGGCAGCTGATGTGAAAATCACGGGGAACGTTTCTTCACGCAGCTTCTCCATTGCGGACACCAAATACGCTACGGTGGACGGAAACGGGAACATCAGGGCGATTCGCTCCGGAACCACGGAGCTGACCGTGAAGGTGACCTTTTCGGGAGGCGAAACCCAGACAAAAACGGCGAAGCTCACCATTGAAGCGGCAGAGGTGAAGGGGATTGTCCTGGATCAGACCAAAGTAACGCTGAAGGTGGGAGAAACGCTCAAGCTGAATCCCACGATCGACACCACCGGCTATACGGGATGCCTGTGGTCCACCTCTGATTCGTCCATTGTGAGCCTGACGGAGCATGGAAACGGAACCATTACGGCGGTGAAGGCGGGCAAGGCGACCGTTACAGCCTGCAGCAGTGAAGACCCCTCCAAAAAGGCGGTCTGCGAGGTGACGGTGACGGGCGGTAAGGCTGAAGAGGATACCAAAACGCTCCTGAAGGATAAGGAAGGCAGACAGCTCTACATCAAAAACAGCGATGGAAAATATGTGGAAGCCGTTGTCGCCGACTATTTTAAATATGATGCATTCTACCGGCTGAACGATGAGGTGGAATATAAATATACCGGCTGGCAGACCATAGACGGAAAACGCTATTATTTTGACAAGAACGGAAATAAGGTGACCGGAAAACAGGTTATCCAGGGCGTTCAGTATGATTTCGGCGAGGACGGCGCGTTAAGCAGCGGCTCCGGCGTTCTGGGCATCGATGTTTCCAAGCACAATGGAAACATCAACTGGGAGGAGGTGAAGAGCTCCGGCGTATCCTTTGTCATCATCCGCTGCGGCTACAGAGGCTCAGCGACGGGAGTGATTGTTGACGATCCCAAATTCAGGGAGAACATCCAGGGAGCCACGGCAGCAGGACTGAAGGTGGGAATTTATTTCTTCTCCCAGGCCGTCAACGGGGTGGAAGCGGTGGAAGAAGCTTCGGCGGTGATTGACCGGATCTCCGGTTATAAAATTTCCTATCCCGTATTCATTGACGTGGAAGCTGCCGGAGGACGGGCGGACGGCATCAGTAACGACACCCGTACCGAGGTGGTGAAGGCCTTCTGTGAGACCATACAGGACAGCGGCTACACGGCAGGCGTTTATGCCAACAAAAACTGGCTGGGAAGCAAAATGAGCACCGGAAGCTTCAGCGGCTACAACATCTGGCTCGCCCAGTATGCTGCCGCGCCCACCTACAATGGAAGATATGAGATGTGGCAGTACTCCAGCACGGGAAAGATCAGCGGCATCAGCGGAAACGTGGACTTAAATATCAGCTATCTGGGATACTGACCGCTACAGTTCACTCGTCCGCCGGAACCAGGCAGCTGTCGTGCTTGCACGAACAGATGACTGGTTCTGAGTGGACGAAGGGAGCGCCATGCTATGAGCAAGAAATCGCCAGCGGCGATTTCTCGCAGCTGCGAAGCAGCGGAGAGCGCGCAGTGCGGCTTTGCGAATGGCGCGGAGTGAACTGTAAGTCCAGGAATCCGGACACAACGACAGGTTTTGTTTGGTAAATCAGGAATTATGTGTTATACTATTACAAAAATGGGAGAGAGTGCGCAGGCGGCTGGGGCCGGCGCGTCTTTTCCCGCAAAAAAATACTTTGGAACGGAGCGGAGCGCTCCGGCATGGAGGGAAACATGAGAACCTATCTGGTTACAGGCGGTGCCGGCTTTATCGGCTCAAACTATATTCATTATATGTTCCGGAAATACGGGGATGAGATCAGAATCATCAACGTGGATGCCCTGACCTATGCGGGCAATCTGGAGAATCTGAAGGATGTGGAAGGAAGGGACAATTATACCTTCGTCCGCGCCAATATCTGTGATAAGGCCGCCATTGAGAAGATTTTTGCGGAAAACGACATTGACCGGGTGGTGCATTTCGCGGCGGAGAGCCATGTGGACAGAAGCATCAAAAATCCGGAGATTTTCGTGCAGACCAATGTGCTTGGAACAGCCGTGATGCTCAACTGCGCGAAGGCAGCCTGGGAGAAGGAGGACGGAACCTTTAAGGAGGGAAAGAAGTTCCTCCATGTTTCCACGGACGAGGTTTACGGTTCCCTGGAGAACGAGGGAGAATATTTTTATGAGACAACGCCCTATGCGCCGCACAGCCCCTATTCCGCCAGCAAGGCCGGATCAGATATGCTGGTGAAGGCGTATATGGATACCTATCATTTCCCGGCGAATATTACCAACTGCTCCAACAACTACGGCCCTTATCAGTTCCCGGAGAAGCTGATCCCGCTGATCATCAACAATGCGCTTCATGGGAAAAAGCTTCCCGTTTACGGAGACGGCAAAAACGTGCGTGACTGGCTGTATGTGGAGGATCACGCAAAGGCTATCGACATGGTGCAGGAGAAGGGGCGGCTGTTTGAGACCTACAATGTGGGCGGCCACAACGAGAAGCAGAACATCGAGATCATTCATATTATCATCGATACTCTGAGAGAGATGCTTCCGGATTCCGATCCGAGGAAGGCACTGGTGAGCGAGGATCTGATCACTTACGTGGAGGACCGTAAGGGACATGACCGCCGCTATGCCATCGCGCCGGACAAGATCCGTTCGGAGATCGGCTGGGAGCCTGAGACCATGTTCGCAGAAGGCATCAAAAAGACCATCGCCTGGTATTTCGAGCATGAGGACTGGATGAAAAATGTGACCAGCGGAGATTACCAGAAATATTACGAGGAAATGTACCATACCGGAAAATAAGCGGATATGCGCTGCGGCATGCCGGTCCGGACAGGACGGATGCCGCCCTGACCCGCAGACGCGGGCAGTAAAAAGAAACGGAGGAAGCCATGAAGGGTATCATACTTGCAGGAGGAAGCGGAACCAGACTGTATCCGCTGACCAAGGCTATTTCCAAGCAGATCATGCCTGTATATGACAAGCCGATGATCTACTATCCCCTTTCCACCCTGATGCTTGCGGACATCAGGGAGGTTCTGATTATTTCCACACCGAGAGATCTTCCGGTTTTCCGGGAGCTGTTCGGAACCGGAGAGCAGCTGGGTCTTTCCCTTTCCTACGCGGTTCAGGAGGAGCCGAGAGGACTTGCCGAGGCGTTTCTGATCGGAGAGGAGTTTATCGGGAATGACCGCGTGGCACTGGTTTTGGGAGACAATATTTTCTACGGCCAGAGCTTTTCAAAAGTGCTGCGCGCGGTTGCCGCAAGAGAAAAGGGAGCTACCATTTTCGGATATTATGTGAGAGATCCGAGAGAATACGGCGTGGTAGAGTTTGACGAGAACGGAAAGGCTCTTTCCATCGAGGAGAAGCCGGAGCATCCGAAGAGCAACTACGCGGTGCCGGGACTCTATTTTTACGATAACGATGTGGTGGAAATCGCGAAGAATGTGAAGCCGTCTGCAAGAGGTGAGCTGGAAATCACCGCTGTAAACAATGAGTATCTGCGCAGAGGAGATCTGAGGGTGGAGACGCTGGGTAGAGGCTTTGCCTGGCTGGATACGGGAAGCCATGATTCCCTTCTGGATGCCTCCGATTATGTTGCCGCAGTACAGAAGCGACAGGGCCTGTATGTTTCCTGCATCGAGGAGATTGCGTACCGCCGCGGCTTCATCACGAAGGAGCAGCTTCTGAAGCTTGCGGAGCCTCTGATGAAGACCAATTATGGAAAATATCTGGTGGAAGTGGCGAACGGACTGTAAAGGAGATTTTTATAAAATGGGAAAAATAACGGTAGAAACATGTGAGATCGAAGGGCTGAAGGTAATCACTCCCGCGGTTTTCGGGGATGAGCGGGGATATTTTATGGAAACCTATCACTATGAAGCCTATAAGGAGGCCGGAATCGATCAGGTTTTCGTGCAGGACAACCAGTCCTCTTCCAGAAAAGGCGTGCTGAGAGGCCTTCATTTTCAGATCAATTTCCCTCAGGCGAAGCTGGTGCGGGTCCTGAAGGGAGAGGTGTTCGATGTGGCGGTGGATTTGAGAGAGGGTTCCCCCACCTTCGGGAAGTGGTATGGAGTGCTTCTGTCCGAAGAGAACAAAAAGCAGTTTTTCATTCCGGAGCATTTCGCACACGGCTTTGTGGTGCTTTCCGATGAGGCGGAGTTTGCCTATAAATGTACGGATTTCTACCATCCGAATGATGAGGGCGGCCTGAAATGGGACGATCCGGAAATCGGAGTGAAGTGGCCGATTCCGGAGGGAATGGAGCTGATTCTGTCCGAGAAGGATCAGAAATGGGGCGGCCTGAAGGAGTACGCTGTGGACGGCGGAAGGAAGAAAGGATGAAGAAAGAAAAGAAAGGAACAGCAGTGGCCGGTAAGCCGATCAGCAAAAAGACAGGGATTACCATTTTCACCCTCATTATGCTCATCATGGGGGTGATTATTGTGTTTTACCATAATCCGCTGGCTGATCCGGCGGACGAGCTTCTGAAGAAGATCATCGCCTGCGTACTGATCGTTGCGGCCATTGCGGTGTTCGCCCGGTTTTATGATAAAATCACACAGCTGCCCCAGGAGCTGTACGCCAACCGGCGGCTGATCTGGCGGCTTGCGAAAAACGATTTCAAGCGGCGCTATGCCGGTTCCTACATGGGGGCGGTCTGGGCCATGGTGCAGCCGGTGGTGACGGTGGCCCTGTATTTTGTGGTTTTTCAGGTGATCATGCCGCAGAAGATTGAGCTGGCAGGAAAGGGCGTAACGGTGCCCTATCTGGTGTTTCTGACCGCCGGACTGGTGCCCTGGTTCTACTTTTCCGAGGCGCTCACCAGCGGTATGATGGCGCTTCTGGAGTATGACTATCTGGTGAAGAAGGTGGTCTTTAAGATCAGCATCCTTCCCATCATCAAGATCATCGCGGCCACATTCATCCATGCCTTTTTTGTGATCGTGCTGCTCATCATATCGGCCTGCTACGGCTTTTATCCCAGCCTGTATACCCTGCAGGTCTTCTATTACAGCTTCTGTACCTTCGCGTTGGTGCTGGCCATCAGCTATACCACCTGTTCCGTGGTGGTCTATTTCCGGGATCTGCAGCAGATTGTCAACATCGGACTGCAGATCGGCATGTGGGCCACGCCGGTTCTGTGGAACATCGGGCAGATGAGCGAGAATATCCAGATGGTTCTGAAAATCAATCCTCTGGTGTACATCGTGGAGGGCTACCGCAGCGCGATATATGGAGAACAGTGGTTCTGGGAGGATTTTTACTCCACCATGTACTTCTGGATCATCACGGTTGTGCTGTTCGTCATCGGTACGCTGGTCTATAAGCGGCTGAAGGTACATTTCGCGGATATTATGTAGTTACAGTTCACTCGTCCGCTGGAACCAGGCAGCTGTCGTGCTTGCACGAACAGATGACTGGTCCTGAGCGGACGAAGGGAGCGCCGGTTCATGAGCAAAGGTAGCCGCGAAGCGGCGGAGAGCGCGGAGCGCGGCTTTGCGAATGGCGCGAAGTGAACGGTAACGTTATGTAGGAAGGAACGATATGGATACAAAACAGCTTGCCATCCACGTGGAGGGACTGAATAAGGTATACCGCCTGTATGACCATAACAGGGACCGGCTCGTCGATTCGCTGGGCCTTGCCAGGAAGAAGCGCTACCGGGAGCATTTTGCCCTGAACGGCGTGGATCTGGACGTATATCAGGGGGAATGTGTGGGCATCATCGGAACCAACGGCTCCGGAAAATCCACCATCCTGAAAATCATCACGGGGGTGCTCAATCCCACCTCAGGCACCGTGCAGGTGAACGGGCGCATCTCCGCCCTGCTGGAACTTGGCGCGGGCTTTAATTATGAATATAACGGCATTGAAAATGTTTATCTGAACGGCACCATGATCGGCTTTTCGGAGAAGGAGATCGATGAAAAGCTGCAGGACATCCTGGATTTCGCGGACATCGGAGACTATGTGTACCAGCCCGTGAAAACCTATTCCAGCGGTATGTTCGTGCGTCTGGCCTTCGCGGTGGCCATCAACATCGATCCGGAGATCCTGATCGTGGACGAGGCGCTTTCCGTGGGAGATGTGTTTTTCCAGGCGAAGTGCTACCATAAATTTGAAGAATTCAAGAAACAGGGAAAGACGATCCTTTTCGTCAGTCATGATCTGAGCGCGATCAGCAAATACTGTGACAGGGCGGTACTTTTGAACCAGGGCGTGAAGCTGGGAGAAGGAAGCCCGCGGGAAATGATCGACATCTATAAGCAGGTCCTGGTGGGCCAGTATGAGCTGCCTTCCGGTGACAAAAAGGCGAATCTGGCGGCGGATGAGGATATCCGAAAGGCTGCGGCCGAGAAGGTGGACGGAAAGAATCCGCAGGCGCTGGAATACGGCACAAAAGAGGCCGAAATCGTGGAATACTATATGACGGACGGGGCGGGACTGCGTACCTCCGCCATCTTAAAGGGAGATCCCTTTACCCTGCATATGAAGGTGCGGGTGCACAAAGACCTGCAGGCTCCCATCTTCGCGCTTTCCATCAAGAACATCAAGGGCGTGGAGATTACCGGAACCAACACCATGGTGGAGAAAAGTTTTCTGGAGAGCGTGAAAGCCGGAGAGGTGCTGACCATTACGTTCACCCAGAAGGTGCGCCTGCAGGGGGGAGAATATCTGCTTTCTCTGGGCGTGACGGGGTATGAGGGGGATACCTTTACGGTATATCACAGACTGTACGACATTCTGAACCTTACCGTGATTTCGGACCATGACACGGTGGGATATTTTGATATGGAATCGGATGTGAAAGTAGAGTACGAGAAGAATATCTAAACCGGCAGAAGACGCCGGTTAAGATATTCTAAGTCTCGTACGGAAGAATGGCTCACGCCATTCTTCCAGAATTCAGATGCCGCCTTCGGCGGCAGAAACGAGGTAGTATGACAGAGCAGATCGGAAAAGTGACGCTGGACCTTTCCCATTATCCGGGCGAGGATTATTACTGTGACGGAACGGTGGAGGATGAGATCCTGGAAATCGTAAAAAATGCGCCCGCCGGAGATTATCAGAAACAGATCGAGGAAAAGAAAAGCTGGCCTGTCTTCTATCATCTGTCACCGCAGAGGGAAAACATCGTCTCCTGGCTTCCCATGGATAAAAGCACGAAGGTGCTGGAGGTGGGAAGCGGCATGGGTGCCGTGACGGGCGTTCTTGCCGAAAAGGCGGGAAGCGTCACCTGTGTGGATCTGTCGAAGAAGCGCAGCACCATCAACGCCATCCGTAATCAGGAGCGGGATAATGTGACGATTCATGTGGGAAATTTCACGGACATCGAGCCGTCTCTTCCCTGTGACTACGACTATGTGCTCTTAATCGGTGTGTTTGAGTATGGACAGAGCTATATCCCTACGAAAACGCCCTTTGAGGATTTTCTGAAAATCAACCTGAAGCATGTGAAGCCGGGCGGAAATCTGGTTATCGCCATCGAAAACAAGATGGGAATGAAATACTGGGCGGGCTGTCAGGAGGATCATCTGGCGAAGTTCTTCGCGGGAATCGAGGACTATCCGGAGGGAGGCGGCGTGCGCACCTTCACAAGAAAGGGGCTGGAGCGGCTGCTTCGGACCTGCGGCGTGTCGGACTATCATTTTTATTATCCCTATCCGGACTATAAGTTCGCGGATGTGATCTACTCGGACAAAAGACTTCCGAGACTGGGAGAGCTTTCCCGTAATCTTCGGAATTTTGACGGGGACAGACTGCTTCTCTTCGATGAAAAGAATGCCTTCGACATGGTGATCCGGGAGGGGATCTTTCCCATGTACAGCAATTCCTATCTGCTCATGACCGGGCCTGCACCGGAAACCATTTATTCCAAATTTTCCAATGACCGGGCGGATATTTATGCCATCCGCACGGACATTACGGAGAATGGGGCAGGAAAAAGGCGTGTGCTCAAATATCCGGACAGCCCGGCGGCCGTTGCACACGTGGAGAACATCGCCCGTTTCGGGAAGCTGTTAAAGGAGCGGTATGAGGAGGGCGGTCTGCATGTGAACCGCTGTGAGATCATAAAGCAGCCGGACGGACTTCCCTGCGCCAGCCTGGAGTATCTGGAAGGGGTGACGCTGGAGGAGCTTCTGGACAACTGCCTGGAGGAAGGGGATCAGGAAGGTTTTCATGCGCTGTTTGAGGAATATCTGGAAAAAATCCGTGTCCATCAGGAGATGGAGGTTTCCGACTATGATCTGGTATTTGGAAACATTCTCATTGATGCTGAAGGCCGCTGGAATCTGATCGATTATGAATGGACCTTCGAGGAACGGGTGGATATGGAGGCTCTGGCTTACCGTTCCCTGTACTGCTATCAGATGGGAGACGGGAGCAGGAAAGGGCTTTCCATGGAGCCTTTTCTGAGACGGCTCGGCATCAGCGAGGAAAAGGCGGAGGAGTACCGGGCGAGGGAAAGACGGTTTCAGAAGGCAGTGACGGGAAACCGGGTTTCTATTTCCGACATGCGCGTGCTCCTCGGCAGAAGGGCTGTGCCGTGGCAGTCTTTTTTCTCCCAGGTGGAGCGAAGTGTGGTGGAGGTGTTTGAGGATTTCGGGCGTGGCTACAGTCCGGAGCATTCCTACCATCTCTATCCAAGCTATATTGCGGCGGATATGATGCGCCTATCCATTCTGCTGAAGGAAGGCGTACGCGGCGTGCGTGTGGACCCGGCGGAATGCTCCTGTATCATAAGAATGAAGGCTGCGAGACTGGCTGGGAAGGATCTGGATCTTGCCGACAAGGCGGTTCTGGCCATGAACGGCTGGGAGTTGAGCGGAAAAGGGGAGAAGATGCCGGTCTTTTTCTTCCACACCAATGACCCGAATATCAATATCAGACTGGAAAAGGAAGACGGAGAAGCAGGGGAGATGCTGGAACTGGAATTTGAAATAAGCAGGCTGCCGGAAGAAACTGCGGCAGCATTGGATTCGAATCTGAAAAGGAGACACTGGTTTTGAATATCAAGAAAATGCTGCAGGCCCCCCTGCGGAGCAGACAGACGGCAAGGTATGAGGCAAGAATCAAAGAGCAGACGGTGCGTTATCATGACTGGATCCTCAGAAAAGAGGAGAAGGAGCGTTCCGGGCGCGTCCTTGAGGGAACGGGCCTTTTTGTGAAATGCGTGCCCTACGGCGCCTGCAGGGCTTCCTTCCAGGTGCAGGAAGCGGGACGGGATGCGGATATTCTGGTATTCCACGCGGACTGCGGAGAGCCGGAGGAGGAAGCGCTCCGGCTGTTTGCGGATTTTTTTGCCAGGAACCCGGAAGCGGTTCTGGCCTATGGGGACGAGGATGAGGTACTTCCGGAGAATGGCGGCCGCCGTACCAACCCATGGCTGAAGCCGGACTGGTCGCCGGATACACTGATTTCTTATTTTTATATGGGAAATATATTCGCCGTGCGTGCGCAGGCGGCCGGCAGCATTTCCTGGCTTGGGGATGCGGACTGGCACAGAAACCTCTACGATTTCTGCCTGAAGCTGTCGGAGACGGCGGGAGCCGGGCATGTGGACAGCGTCCTTTTTCATGGAAGCAGGCCCATAGAACCTTTTGGCATGGAAGCGGAATATGAGGACCTGAAAAAGCAGGCTTACATAAGACGGAACTGGCCGCTTAAGCCGGAAGGAATGGTATCCATCGTAATTCCCTCCAAGGACAACCCGGGCGTGCTTTCCACCTGTATTCATTCCGCCATGGAAGCCAGCAGCTACCGGAATTTTGAGATCATTGTGGTTGACAACGGCAGCAGTGAGAAAAACCGCGCCCGGATCGAAAGGATGCTTTCGCAGATGACGCCGGAATGCCGGTTTCAGTATGTGTATGAGCCCATGGAGTTCAATTTTTCCCGCATGTGCAACAGGGGAGCCGCTCTGGCAAAGGGAGATTATATCCTGTTCTTAAATGATGATATTGAGATCATTCAGGAGGACTGGCTGGAAAAAATGGTGGAAAAGGCCCGGCTTCCCCATGTGGGAGCGGTTGGCGTGAAGCTTCTCTACCCTTCCAGCCGCGCCATTCAGCACGCGGGCATCACCAACATCCGGCTGGGTCCGGCCCATAAGCTGCAGTACCGGGACGACCGGACGGATTATTATTTTCTCAGGAACCGCCTTGCCTTCGATATGCTGGGCGTGACGGGCGCCTGCCTGATGGTGAAAAGGAGCCTTTTTGAGGAAAGCGGCGGATGGAACGAGGACCTGCGGGTGGCTTTTAACGACGTGGATTTCTGCTACCGCCTGCATGACATGGGCTATGTGAACGTGGTGCGGAACGATGTGGCGCTCTATCACCATGAATCCTTAAGCCGCGGTCTGGACGACAGCGTGGAGAAGCTGAAGCGGCTGCACGGGGAGCTGGACCTGCTGTATGAGCTGCATCCGTCCATCTATGGCAGGGACCCTTACTATCACCGGTATCTGGTGAAGGATGTGCTGGACCAGGAATTTTATGCGGGAAACCGCTATGAATATGAGGATCGTTGTGACCGGGTGGCTCCGGAGATCATGAAGGACGGCCTGCAGCCGGAGTGGAGCAACGAGGTGCTCCGTATGGGCATTGAGTTCGCCGGGGATATGGACAAGTGGGAAACAGGGAAAAGCGGCGGCGGAGACTATTTTATCCAGGGCTGGTGCTATGCCCTGCAGGTGGACAACAGCCAGTACCGCTTCAACCTGATTTTAAAGCCTGCGGGACGGGGCGACGGCCCTGCCGGTGAAGAGGCGGGCGCGGTGTGGAAGCTTTCCGTAAACCGCCAGTACCGTCCGGATATCCAGGAAAATCTGGGACATCTGGAGAAGAATCAGGTGGCGCTCACCGGTATCTGCGTGAGCTTTCCCAGAAAGGCGCTTCCGGAGGGCGAGTATCAGATCGGCTTCCTCTGGGAGGACTGCTGCTCCAGGCAGAAGCTCTACCAGTGGACGGCGGAGACGATGGAAGTCAGATATTGATGAAAGGCGGACAGGATGGATAAGGATTACAGGGAAGCGTATGAACAGGAGAAATACAAGAGCACCTATCTGGCGGGCCGGGTGGCCGAGCTGGAGGATCAGGTGGATGATTGGAAGGCCAGCGCGCCGTTCCGCAGGTGCATGCATTTCTGCATCCGGCAGGTGGACCGGGTGAAAAACTGTGGAAGCCTTTCCGGCGTCATCGACAAAATGAAATACAAGGCCAACGAGCGGAAAGCCATGTGCCACTACGGTACGGAAAGCTTTCCGGACGAGTCGGAGCGGGCGCGGCAGAGAAATACGGTGTTTGACCGTATGGTGAAGGTTAGCGTGCTGACGCCCCTGTGGAACACGCCGGAGAATTTCCTGCGGGAAATGATCGAATCCGTGCAGGCGCAGACCTATCAGAACTGGGAACTGTGTCTGGCGGACGGATCGGACGACGCCCACGCTTATGTGGGTGAGATCTGCCGGGAATACGCGGCAAAGGACAGCCGGATTGTATACAAAAAGCTTGAGAAAAACGGCGGAATCGCAGAAAACACCAATCGGTGTCTGGAGATGGCTACGGGCGAGTTCGTGGCGCCCTTCGATCACGACGATCTGCTCCATCCCTGCGTACTGTATGAATACGTGAAGGTGATCAATGAAAAGAACGCGGATTATATCTACTGCGATGAGGCCACCTTCAAAAACGGCGATGTGAATCAGATGATCACCATGCATTTTAAGCCGGACTATGCCATCGATAATCTGCGTGCCAACAACTACATCTGCCATTTCAGCATGTTCGACAAGAAGCTGCTGGAGGGGACGGAGCTGTACCGGACCAAATTCGATGGAAGCCAGGACCACGATATGATCCTGCGCCTGACGGACAAGGCGAGGAACGTGGTTCATGTGCCAAAGCTTCTGTATTACTGGAGACAGCATGCGGGAAGCGTATCCTCCGGCGTGGAGGCCAAGCCCTATGTGGTGGAATCCGCAAGGGGCGCGGTGGCGGATCATCTGAGGCGGCACGGCTTTTCCAACTTCAAGATCACCAGCACCAGGGCCTTTGAGACCATTTTCAAGATCACCTATGAGATCATCGGGGAGCCGAAAATTTCCATCATCATCCCCAATAAGGATCATGTGGAGGATTTAAGGCGCTGCATCACCTCCATCATCGAGAAGTCCACATACGACAACTATGAGATCATCGTGGTGGAGAACAACAGCGAAACCAGAGAAATTTTTGCTTATTATGAAGAACTCGCAAACAATCCGGCGGTGAAAATCATCACTTATAAAGGGGACTTCAATTATTCCGCCATCAACAACCTTGGCGTGTCGGAGGCCTCCGGCGAATACGTGCTGCTTTTGAACAACGACATTCAGATCATCACGGTGAACTGGATGGAGGAGCTTCTCATGTACGCCCAGCGTCCGGACGTGGGAGCGGTGGGAGCCAAGCTGTATTATCCGGATAAAACCATCCAGCACGCCGGCGTGGTCATCGGCCTGGGCGCGCACCGCACGGCGGGCCATGTGCATTACCGTCAGAAGCGGGAGAACCTGGGGTATATGGGAAGGCTCTGCTACGCCCAGAACATGTCCGCCGTGACAGGCGCCTGCCTGCTGGTGAAAAAGGCGCTTTACGAAGAGGCGGGCGGCCTGGACGAGAGCTTTGCGGTCTCCTTAAACGACGTGGACTTCTGCCTGAAGCTGAGAAGGCTGGGGTATCTGAACGTATT
>CAJFMW010000001.1 GCA_904392525.1 uncultured Eisenbergiella sp. | reverse complement strand
CGTCCATGATTGACAGAACATTCATATTATTCAGGCCGGTAAAAATGCTCTCTTTTGAAATCCGAAGACATCCGGTTAATACGGCAAAATACAGGCTGTTATTGGTTTTCAACGCCTGCCCAAACAGATTTCGGAGCAGAAGGATCATTTCATCATAATATTCCCGCTCATTCGCCTTTGCCAGCGGTACGTCATATTCATCGATCAGGATAACAACCTTCTTTTCATAATGCTTTTCCAGCAGCAGGGAAAGTGTTTTCAGGCTTGCCTGCAGGACAGATTCTTTCATGGTGAAGTCTCCACCCTCTCCCACACGCACCAGCGCACGATATTGATTTTTTTCATTTTCCGTCAGCCTGTCGCTTTCCTCCAGGAAGGAAAAACGCATGGCTTCTGTACCAATCACTGACCGCAGCGCATTCACGGCCTTCTGGAAGTCCGATTCCTCAACATTCTTCAACGTTATTGAAATCACCGGGAACTGTCCCATGTATTCCTCACAGATTGCCTTTTCTCCGGATATTGCCAGACCATTAAATAAGGACTTGTCACAGCCGATTTCAAGAAAGGCCTTCAGCATGCTCATATTCAGCGATTTTCCAAATCTTCGCGGCCTGGTAAACAGATTTACTTCCCCCCAATTCAGGAGCAGATCACGGATCATTGTCGTTTTATCCACATAGTAAAAATCTTCCCTTCGGATTTTTTCAAAGCTTTCTATTCCGACAGGAAGTCTTTTCTTATTATCATTCATCGTTCTATGCGCTCCTTCCCCAAAGCATATGCTGCGTAACGGGCAGGCGGGACTTTATCCGTGAGTGGTTACCCGCCCCTATATCTCTGATTTTACCATTCACAGTACGGAATGGCAAATTCTTTCCCCGCTCACTGCATTTTCCCCGGTTCTGCGGACAGGGCGGAGCGGTCCACAATAAGCTTCGATTCTACATCAGTTTCCGCGCTTTCTCCACTTCAGCAGGAAGGCGGAATTGACGATGACCAGCACCGAACCCGCATTGTGTACCAGAGCGCCCACCACCGGATTCAGAATTCCCGTAATGGCCAGAATAATCGCCAGAAAATTCAGCGTCATGGAAAAGGTGAGGTTGCATTTGATGGTAAGCATCATTCTGCGCGACAGGGCGAACAGATGCGGAAGCTCCTTCACCTCATCATCTACCAGCGCGATATCCGCCGCATCCACGGCGATGTCGCTTCCCACTCCGCCCATGGCAATTCCCACATCCGCTTTTTTCAGCGCGGGAGCGTCATTGATGCCGTCCCCGATCATGCAGATGGGACCGCTTTCTTTCTGGTATGTACCGATATGCTCCAGCTTATCCTCCGGCAGGCAGCCTGCATATACCTCCCGGATGCCCAGCTTTGCGGCGATGGCGTTCGCTGCGCTTGTATGGTCGCCTGTCAGAAGCACCGGGCGGATTCCCAGTCCCTGTAGCTTGTGGATCATTCCGGCGCTCTCCGGCCGGAGCGTATCCGCAAGGGCGAGGAAGCCCGCCGCCTCTCTGTCCAGAGCCAGGTAGATCACGGTGCAGCCCTGTTCCAGGCAGGCGTCCGCCTTTCCGGTAAGAAAAGTCCCCACAGTCACGCCGTTTTCTTCCAGAAGCTCCCGGTTTCCTGCAAGAATCCGTTTTCCATCCATCTGTGCCTTCACGCCCCGTCCCGGAATCATGAAAAACTGTTCCGGCTCTCCGGCCGCTTTCCCGGTTCTTTCCTGATAACAGTTCACCACAGCCTTTCCCAGCGGGTGTTCGGAGCGTTTTTCCGCAGCGGCGGCCCAGGCGAACAGCTCTTCTCCCGTCAGTCCGTCCAGCGCGCTCTGCGTTTCCACCACCTGCGGTCTCCCGCTCGTCAGGGTACCCGTCTTGTCAAATGCGATGCCGTTTACCGCAGCGAGCCGTTCGAGGGCGTCGCCTTCCCGGACCAGAAATCCATGCTTCGTCGCATTGCCGATCGCCGCCATGATGGCGGTAGGCGTGGCAAGCACCAGCGCGCAGGGACAGAATACCACCAGGATGGTTACGGCGCGGATGATTTCTCCGGTGAAAAGCCAGGTCAGAGCCGCCGCGCTGAGCGCGATCACTACAATCCAGGTGGCCCACCGGTCGGCAATTCCGACGATCTTCGCTTTTCCGGCGTCCGCGGACTGCACCAGCCGGATCATGCGCTGAATGGAGCTGTCCTCGCCCACCCGCTGCGCTTTCATGTCAAAGGAGCCGAACTGGTTGACCGTGCCGCTCTTCACTTCATCTCCCGCCTCCTTGTCCACGGGCAGGGATTCTCCCGTCATCACGGCCTGATTGATGGAGGTCTGTCCGGAAAGGATGACGCCGTCTACGGGCACCGTTTCTCCGGGCAGCACGCGGAGTATGTCTCCCACCTCCACTTCGCTTGCCGGGATCAGGGCTTCCCTCTGTCCCGATATCACCCGGGCGGTCTGCGGGGTGAGATGCACCAGACGTTCGATGCCCGCCCGCGCCTTTGCCACGGTCACATCCTCCAGCAGTGCGCCCAGCTGCATGATGAACGCCACCTCGCCCGCCGCAAAATCCTCTCCGATGATGACGGAAGCGATCAGCGCGATGGATACCAGCACATCCGCCTTGATATCAAATTCCGTGACGAGGCCGATAAACGCCTCCAGCAGGATGGGAATGCCGCACAGCAGAATGGCCGCCCAGGCCGCATCAAAAGGAAGCGGCAGCAGGTCAAAAATACTGATAATGAGAGCCGCTCCTGAAATCACCAGACAAATGATTTCCCTTCGCATACCGCCCCATTCCAGCAGGTTCTCCAGAAAACGTATCCCTTTTGTATCCTTCATATTTACCTCCATGCCGAAGCGTTTTACGCTGAGGCACGCGCGCCGAACCTCCAGTTCGGCGTTGCGATAACGGGATTTGCGACGCTTCGGCGCAAATCTTCTCCTCGATTCCGCGCCGCGTTCTGCATGTCTGTGGCAGTCACGCTCTGCGCCGGCAATACCCTTACGGATTACCCCTCATTTCCTATTCATTATACCCATGGGGGTATAGGCTGTCAAGACTGATCTCCCACCGCTTCTTATCCTGCTTGACTTTAATACGAATTCGTACTATAATGCCCGTTGCAGGTGTTCTGCAGTCGGTTGGAAGAACCGGCCGCATTTGAAAAAGGATAGAATTCATGAAAGACCATCAGGAAGAAATCAGAAAGCTGACCCAGGCACAGAACCGGATCGACGGGATCTACTACCAGGCGGCCAAAAGGCTTGGCGTGAAAAATAATACCCTCGCCCTGTTTTATGCGCTGGACGACGGACAGCCCCATTCCCAGAAGCAGCTCTGTGAAGAATGGCTGATTCCCAAAACCACCATCAACACGATTGTGAAGGAGCTGGCGGCACAGGGTTATCTGACGCTCCTCATTGAGGAGCATACCCGTGAAAAGAAAATCTGCCTCACTCCGGCAGGAAAACAGTACGCCCTGTCGCTCCTTCAGCCGATTTACCGGATGGAACAGGAAGCCATCCGGCTCACCCTGCAGGAACACGGCGATGCCTTTATCCAAGCTTATACCGATTTTGCGGACAATCTGAAGGACCGCTTCGACAGATTTTTTGAAACGACTATGACGGAAGAAAGGTAACGACACAACATGGACTCCAAGTATTTATTCTCCAAAGTAGCACCGACAAAACTGTTTTTTATCGCCGCCATACCCGGCGCAATCAGCATGCTGGCATCCGCCCTGTACCAGCTCCTTGACGGTATCTTCGTAGGACAGCTTCTGGGCGACACCGCTTTCGCGGCGCTGAATCTGGCCATGCCCTTTGTCATCATCAATTTCGCTCTGGCGGACCTGATCGGCGTCGGCTCCTCCGTGCCGATTTCCATCAGCCTCGGAAAAAAAGAAGAGGAAGAGGCCAACAATATTTTTACCTGCGCCGTTCTGATGATCATCGGTGCGGGCGTCCTCGTCGGACTGGTCCTGTTTGCGGCCGCACCGCTTCTGATCCGCCTGATGGGCGCAGAAGGTGTATTCGCTGAATATGCTGTCCAGTATCTGCGGGTTTATGCGGTCTGCTCTCCCGTTACTACCATCGTGTTTGCCATGGATAACTATCTGCGCATCTGCGGACAGATCAGGGGAAGCATGTACCTGAACATTGTCATGTCCGCGCTGAGCGCCATCCTGGAGTTCCTTTTCCTCGGCGTTCTGGGCTTCGGCATCTGGGGAGCGGCGCTTGCCACCTGCCTCGGCATGATGATCTGCGCGCTCATCGCCCTGTATCCTTTCCTGCGCGGAAAGCTTCTGCTGCGCTTCAGACGGCCCCGTTTCTCCATCCGTCTGATCCGTCAGATCATTTCCTGCGGCAGTCCGAACTTTTTAAATAATATAGCAGGACGTATCACCTCCATCCTGATGAACGCCATCCTGCTCCGCATCGGCGGGGAAAACGCGGTCTCCGTCTACGGCATCCTGATGTACGCCGACGGCTTCATCCAGCCCCTGCTTTACGGCATGTGCGACTCCCTCCAGCCTGCGGTTGGCTATAACTGGGGGGCAGGGAATTACCGCCGTGTGAGCGCCATCGAGCGGTGCTGCTTCACGGCAAGCGGCATTCTCTCTGTTCTTTCCGCAGTCGTTCTCTTCCTTTTCCCCGGGCAGATCACCCATCTGTTCGTTGGAGGGGAAAGCACAGAGCTTCTTATGATGGCGGAAGGCGCGCTCCGTCTGTTCGCAGCCACCTATCTGACAAGATGGTTCTCCTTCGCCACGCAGAGCTACATGCTTGCGGTGGAAATGCCCGTGTACGCTTCCATCATTTCGGTTTCCACCGCCCTGCTCTTCCCCGTGATTCTCATCGTCGCCCTCTGGTCCCTGGGACTTACCGGTATCTGGCTGAATTTCGCCGGAGCCGCTCTGCTGGCCGCAGTCCTCTCCCTGTTCCTTCTTTCCAGATTTCAGAAGGAAATGAAAAGGCGGATGGAAGCGGCTTCATGAAGAAGCCTTTCCCCTGCGGAGCATTTTCTGCCTATCCCGTACCTTTCGAAACGGAATCAGGAACCGGTTGATATGCGCCCCGATCAGGAAAAGATAAAAACAGAAATAGAGCCAGAGCATCAGGATCACGATGGTGGTCAGGCTTCCATACATATCAAGGCCGCCGGAATGTCTGACGTAAATGGAAAACCCCCAGGAAAACACGTTCCAGCTGACTGCTGAAAATGCAGCGCCCGGAAGCTGCCAGACAAACTTCAGTCTGCAGTTCGGGATGAACGTATACATCAGGGCAAAGAGAACTGTCAGCACGCACCAGGAAAAAATTCCTCTGAAATGCAAAAGCAGGGCGAACAGCTTCTCCATTCCCGGCACATGCCGGACGATCACGGACGCCAGCAGATTTCCGAACACCATGACCACCAGGGAAAATACCACCATCACCAGAAAAATGATCAGATAGAAGGAGGCAATCAGTCTCTGCATCACATAGTTACGGTCCTCCACCACCCCGTTCATGGCGTTCAGCCCGCGCATCAATGCCAGAATTCCCTTTCCTGCCGACCAGACCGTCACGATGGCGGATACACTGAGCATTCCGAACGTACTGTCATAGATGCTTTCAATCAGCCCCACAATGAGCGGCGTGATGGAAGGCGGAAAAATGGTGGCCGCCGTCAGCAGATCCGATTTCTGCACGATGGGCGTGACCGCAAGCACGGAGCAGATCAGCATGATCATGGGAATCAGGGAAAGAAAAATGAAGAAGGCCGTGCTCGCGGCATATGCGTTCACATTCGCCCGGCTCATCTGTCTCGCAAACCCTCTCACCAACCGGTATATTTTCATCATAGCGCATTTCCTTTCTTCAGGGTAATTCCCTCATAGAAATAGCTCAGGATCGTCTCGCAGTCGCACCCGCTCTCGGCCATGCTTCTTGCCCCGTTCTGGCTCATTCCGACGCCGTGGCCGAAGCCGCCGCCATACAGGGTGAAGCCGTTCACATATCCGTCCTCCTTCACCGTCTCCAGCACGAAAAAAGCGCTGGGAAGCAGGGTGGACGGCTGCCAGGAGCTGCCGTCCTGACGGATTACCTGAACATTCGCGTCACAGAGGACATAACGGATGCTGTGCTCCGTTTTTACCAGGATCGTCGCATTCTCTCCCACGATCTGAAGCGTCTGCGCCACGCCCCCGGTGCTTCTTTCCGTGATGGAAAGCTCAAGGATCCGTCCCGGGTCGGGAGGCGTCTGGTTTGCATATTCCCCGTTTTCCTGCAGGACAAATATGGTGGACGGACTCGCCGCACAGCGCTCCAGTACCTTTTCATAAAGCTGCGCTTCATCCACCGCCGCCTGATAAGTCCAGCGATACCAGGCCTCTTCGTTCTCAAAGTCGGAGGGACGCACGTTTTTAATGAATGCAGCAAAGTTTTCCTCCTGCGTCATAAAGTCCGCAGCAGCAATCTCCTCCTCATTCACCGTTTCATCGATGGCGTCTCCCTGTGCATCCACCACGCCTGCCACATTCACCGCTCTCGCCTGCAGATAAGGAAACTGTTCCGGACCGGAGCCGGACCATACGCCTGCATCCGTACCGTAGCCGCAGGAAGTGGAGTAATAGTAGGTATCCGCCAGCTCCTCCCCATAGTAAAGAAGTTCACCCTTCGTCTCCCGGACGGCTTTGGTAGTCTGTGCATTTTCCAGAATATTATTATAAACCTGAAAGCTGGTGCTGTCATCCACATGCGCGCCATATTCCGGAAGTCCCGCATGCAGAATTCTGGCATAGGCATAGGTTCTTGCGCACACCGCCTGTGCCTTCAGCGCTTCCAGAGGATAGGAGGATGGCATTTCGCTTGGCACCACGGCATACAGATATTCCTCCAGAAGAAGCTCATTTACCACCACGATCCCTTCCTCCTCAAGCCTCAGCTCCAGGCTTCCCCGGTAGGACGGCGTTCCCTGGCTTCTCTGCACACTTTGCAGGCTGATCCTGCCCGTGAGCACCGCTGGCTCAATTCTGATGGTGGAGGAAACGCCGCCTGCGGAACCTCCTGCCGAATCGCCTCCGGAGCCTCCCGCCAAAACATCTGCCGAGCCATCCGAAGCAAACAGCCCGCTTTCTCTGTCGATCGTAAGCGTCTCCCCGGCAGGTACCACAGTCGTCTCCCGGCTTCCATATTCTCCGGCGGTGACGGAAAGGTCACAGTCCGCCGTGAGAGAAACACTGTCATGATATAATCCCGCAAATCCCGTAGTCCGAACCAGCACCCGGATGTTTTCCATCGTCTCTTCCTTCACCACGAGCGCTGCCTGCACGCAGCCGTCATCCACCACGAAATCCGTGAAATCATATCCGATCCGCAGATCCTGCGTCTCATAGGCTTTCAGCTTTCCGTAAAGCCGGTAGACCCGGAAGTTATCAGCAAAGGGCAGGAAGCCGCTTCCCTCCACTTCAACACCGCCATCCTCCACGCGGAGAATCTTTCCGGACACCTTCTGCGTTTTCGTCTGAACCTCCTGCAGCGCTCCATCCAGAAAATGCAGATCCGCCACCTGCTCCCTGGCTGTATCTGACTGTTCCGGCCGAATGGCCTGTTCCGTTCCATCGGACAGCGTACCGCCGTTCGAAACGGGGAAACGGATTTCATAGTCATTCCAGAAGCAGAGAAGGGACTCCTCCTCCGTCTCCATGATCCAGATGTTGGACAGCAGGCTTCCTCTCCCGTCCACACTCCTTACCGCATACAGACAACCGTCCCGGCAGACTGCAGTTACCGGCCGGTACAGACAGTTTTTTATCCGGTCCGTCAAAAAGGTAAAGGCGCTATTTTCGGAAATCAGTCCGTTCTGTGCAAGCGCCTCACCTTCCGCGTCCGTCACCGCCTCTCCGATTCCGATGGGGGTCAGGCTGACATACTGCACCTGCCCCTGTGTATCATAGACGGCGAGCGCCGCATCAAAAAAACCGTACCAGTCCGAAAGGAGCACTGCATCCCTCTTCCGGTATCCGTCCGGCAGCTCATACCCGCACTCCGGAAAAAGGGCCGCGATCTGTTCCCAGGCTTCAAAGGTCAGATATCCGTCCTCAGAAGCCGCCTCCTTGGTAAAGACATCCGCCATGATATCCGGCTGCACAGTCTGTGCCGCCTGCTCATTTTCCGTTCCTGTCTCCGGCTGTCCGGAGATGCTTTCCCCAAAACGCAGATCAGAAAGCAGGCGGGTCAGATTTTCTGCCTCCTGTACGGCGAGATATTCTCCTTCCGGCCCGGGCGTGAGTATTTCACGGGCGGTTGTAAACAGCAGAAAGAAAAGGAGAGCCGCTCCGACGAGAATCAATAGAAGCTTCCCCTCTCTGTTTCCGCCTCCTCCATTTCTCAGTCCTCTTCCTCTCCCGCTTCGTTTTCTCCCGTAGCCGGTCGTCCGAACACGGGAGACGGCCGTTCTGTTCCTTCTATGATATGCGGTGGACGTCCTGTATGTACGCCTGTTGCCGGCCCTTCTTTCTTTTCCTTCCATGCATTCCCCCACTTTTACTTCTTCATTGCCGGAGACGACGCCCGGATAAGCCCTTCTGAATCGAAAAAAGCAGCCATTTCGGCTGCTTTTTCTCTTTTGTATCCCCAAAATGCCGCCTCCCGTCTTCTGACTCCTAGCTGACAGCCAGGTGGGTTACCGCAGCCGAACGCTTCTGCCTTCCCCTGCGCAATGGGGGCCTGACATCCACGCGGCGATATAGGAGTCCCGTTTAAAGTAAATGTAGGTTCAAAACAACGGGAGTTATCGAACATTTCAGGTTACACTTATTATATCCTGAACCTTTATAAAATACAACAGAAAGTTTTTCCGATGAAATACACGCGCATGAACAGCGCATTATTCCACAGGTCTGGTGGCCTCCTTCAGCCATTCCCGCTCCTCATCGGTCAGAAGGGGCGCGATTTTTTCATAAACATCTGCATGATAGGAGTTCAGCCATGCGATTTCCTGGGGCTGCATATACTTCGTATCGATGCCGTCCAGATCGATGGGCACCCAGGTGAGAGTATCAAAATACATGAACTGACCGTCCCCGTTCTTGACCCCGTTTCTCGCCACCATCACATTTTCCGTGCGGATGCCGTGGCTGCCCTCGATATAAATGCCAGGCTCGTTTGTAACGTCCATTCCGGCCTCGATCACCGCCTCAGACTGTCCCTCCGTATAACGCCAGCGGATGCCCTGCGGGCCTTCATGCACGTTCAGGATATAGCCGACGCCATGGCCCGTTCCGCACTTATAATCAATATTCCGGTTCCACATGGGCTGCCTTGCCAGAATGTCCAGGTTCCGGCCCGTGCAGCCATAGAGAAATCTGGCGTGGGTAAGAGAAAGCATGCCGACGGCGACTGCGGTGAAATGCTCCCTGATTTCATCGGAAACGGGACCGAGCACGATGGTTCTGGTCACATCCGTGGTTCCGCCCATATACTGTCCGCCGGAATCCACCAGAAGCATTCCTTCCGGCTGCAGCTCCTTACAGGTTTCCGGAACGGCCTCATAGTGCATCATGGCCGCGTTTTCCTTATAGCCGCTGATGGTGGGGAAGGAAAGATCCAGATAACCGTCGATCCGGCTTCTGAGTCCGTCCAGATACTCTGCGGCCGTCGCTTCGGTAATTTTCATTTTTCCAACGTTCTTCTTCAGCCAGTAGATAAATTTGCATACGGCGGCGCTGTCCTTCAGATAGACCTCTTCCATATGGGAAAGCTCAACCTCATTCTTGATGGCCTTCATCAGCTCGGTGGGATTCTTCCTGTCGATGGTCTCACCCTTTTCCTGCAGCGTGCGGTAAAGGGTATAGCTGGTATTTGCGCCGTCAAACAGCACCGTCTCCTTCTCTTTTCTCTCCTTCAGGAAGGAAACCACCTGTCCGTAAGGAAGCAGTGTGATGCCGTATTTTGCCGCATGGGTTCTCAGGGCGTCTGTCACCTCGCCCTCCTGAATGAAAAGGTAACATTCCGACTTCGTCAGATAAGCATAGGAAAGAGCTACCGGATTGCACGCCACATCCGCGCCACGGATGTTAAGAAGCCACATCAGATCATCCAGCTTGCTTAACAGAAAAGCGTCCGCACCGATTTCCTCCATTTTGCTCCTCACATCAGCCAGCTTCTCTCCCGCGGTTTTTCCGCAGATCGCCTCGTCCAGCACGGTTACCGGATGGCAGGGAAGAGCGGGCCTGTCGCTCCAGACCTGATCACCCAGATCCTTATCAAAAGCGAAGCGAATTTTCTTTTCCTGAAGCGCCTTTTCCAGCCTGCATCCCAGAGCGGTGTCCACCACACGGCCGTCAAAGCCCAGTGTCTGGCCCTCTTTCATATTTTCCTGCAGATATTCCTGAATGGTGGGAACCCCTTCATCCAGCATGCGGAACAGTTTGATTCCCGTACCGGAAAGCTCATTTTCCGCCTGAATGAAGTACCGGCCGTCCGTCCACAGACCGGCTTCCTTCTGACTTACCACCAGTGTTCCGTTGGATCCGGTGAAGCCGGAAAGATACTCCCTCATCTTAAAATACCGATCCACATACTCAGAATTGTGAAAATCCGCGGTGGGTACCATGTAATAATCAACCCCCGCCTGCTCCATCACTTTCTTAAGCGCCACAATGCGCTCCTGAATCACCTGATTCATTTTCTCCTCTTTCCTGCCGCCTGTAAGGCGGCACTGTATTTCTGAGAAATTGGCCCAAGGCCAATTTCCAGGAGGAAATCCAGAGGATTTCCTCCGCCTCTTTTCCGCCGCCAGGGGCGGCATTTTATTTCAAAGGAATTTGCGTCATACGCAAATTCCCAGGATGAAAGCCATTTGGCTTTCATCCGCCTCTTCTTCCTGCCGCCAGGGGCGGCACTTTATTTCTTTTTCAGAAGCTCCACCGCGCAGGAAGCTCCGACCCGGTCGCAGCCTTCCGCGAGAAAAGCTTCCAGGGCTTCCCTCGTCCGGATTCCTCCGGCCGCCTTGATCTTCACCTCCGGTCCGATATTTCCCCGGAACAGGCGCACATCTTCAATGGTTGCTCCTGCCGTTCCGAATCCCGTGGAGGTTTTGATATAATCTGCGCCCGCATTCGTCACCGCTTCACAGACCGCTTTTTTCTCCTCGTCCGTCAGGTAACAGGTCTCCGCAATCACCTTGAGGATATGCTCCCCGCAGGCCTCCTTCACAATGCGGATCTCCCTTTCCACCTCTTCATACCGGTGATTCTTCACATCCGTAATGTTCACCACCATGTCGATCTCATCCGCTCCGTCCGCGACCGCCTGCGCAGCTTCCGCCGCCTTTGCCGCCGTCACGCTGTAGCCCAGCGGAAAACCGATAACCGTGCAGATCACAAGCTTTTCAAACCGCTCCCGCACCCGCCTTACATAGCAGGGCGGAATACAGACGGAAGCCGTATGGTATTCTTCCGCTTCTTCGCAGAGCCTGACAATGCTCTCCCAGGAGGCATCCGGCTTTAACAGAGTATGATCCACCCTGCTTAAAATCTCCTCATTTCTCATATAATATAACAGTTCCTTTCCGGGCTCATTCAATCTGTTATTCCCGACATATCATTGTAATACAATGCGCACAAAAAAGCTATCCCAAATCATGAACAAAATGTTAAAGGTTTCTAAAAAAATACAATTTTTCTTGTAACCCCCTTTTATTCATGATATTATTTTAGGTATCTACTTTCCTTTTTTAACGTGCAAAAACAAAAACGGCGGATAAAAAGGAAAGCAGACAAGGGACAAACGCCGTTCTGACCGGCGTTTTTATGACAATAAAATAAAAGGAAAGGTGGTTGATTTAATGGAAGGACATAACAGCTATGACGAAATCACTCCCGAGATCATCCGTTTGGCGAAGCTCAGTGAGGAAGCAGGTGTTATCGATACCGAGCTGTTTACCAAATACGACGTCAAAAGAGGTTTGAGAGACCTGAACGGAAAAGGCGTTCTCGCCGGATTGACCAACATCTCCGATGTACGCGCCACAAAGATGGTAGACGGAAAGTCGGTTCCATGCGACGGCAGACTTTTTTACCGCGGATATGAAGTGAATGACCTTGTAGCCGGTTTCAGCAGAGATAACCGGTTCGGTTTTGAAGAGGTTACATATCTGCTTCTGTTCAACAAGCTCCCCACCAGGGAAGAACTCGCGGAATTCGAAAAAATGCTCATCTTTTACCGCAGTCTTCCCACCAGCTTCGTCCGCGACATTATCATGAAAGCTCCCAGCAAGGATATGATGAATACACTGGCAAGAAGCATCCTGACGCTTTATTCCTACGACGACAGGGCCGATGACGTATCGCTGCCCAATGTTCTGCGTCAGTGCCTGCAGCTCATCAGTCTCTGTCCGATGCTCACCATCTATGGTTATCAGGCATACAGCCATTACCACGACGGCAACAGCCTTTATATCCATCAGCCTCTCACCGAAGGCTCCATGGCTGAGAATATCCTGCACATCCTGCGCCCGGACAGCTCCTACACACCTCTGGAAGCGAGAATTCTTGATATCTGCATGATCCTGCATATGGAGCATGGCGGAGGAAACAATTCCTCCTTCACCACACATGTGGTCTCTTCCTCCCTGACGGACACCTATTCCGTTATGGCGGCAGCGATCGGATCCCTTAAAGGTCCCCGCCACGGCGGCGCGAATATCAAGGTGATTCAGATGTTCGAGGATATGAAGGCCGAGGTAAAGGACTGGGCGGATGAGGACGAGGTTGCCCACTATCTGCAGCGCCTTCTGAATAAGGACGCGTTTGACCATGCCGGTCTGATCTATGGCGTCGGCCATGCAGTCTACTCCAAGTCCGATCCGAGAGCCATTGTCCTGAAGTCCTTCGTGGAGAAGCTCTCCGAGGAAAAAGGACTGCATGAAGAATTTGAACTTTATAATCTGGTTGAGAAACTGGCGCCGAAGGTTATTTCCGGAGAACGCCAGATGTACAAGGGTGTCAGCGTCAACGTGGATTTCTACTCCGGCTTCGTTTACAAGATGCTTGGGCTGCCTACCGAGCTGTTCACGCCCATCTTTGCCATCGCCAGGATGGTCGGCTGGAGCGCTCACCGTCTGGAGGAACTTGCAAACAACGGAAAAATCATCCGTCCCGCTTACAAGTCGATCTGCGCGGACAGGGATTATGTTTCGCTTGCGGACAGGTGACGTCCTGATCATAATCTTCAAAAACTATGAAACCTTACCAAAGGCAACGCCCGGTTTACTGAAAACCGGGCGCTTTTTAATATGCAGCGGTACAGATAAGGCGCAGAAAATTTCGCATAAAGAATGCCTTTCATTTTCTGCGCCCATTACATTAAAACAACTTCCAAACGTTTTTCACCTAAAATCCAAAAAGCGCCAGCAGTCTCTGCCAGAAGCTCATCGGCTCTTCCTCCACCGGAATATCTGTCTCCTCCGGTATCTGAATTCCCTCCGTCTGCATAACAAACTGCACCAGCTCCACATTCGCATTCCTGTCGGACACGAAAGAAATCTGTTCGAAATCGCTGCCGGACAGATCGTTGATTACGCTGTCCACCTCTTCATCAATCTGGGTATCGATGTCTCCCGCCTGATCCTTGAACTCGTCGGTTCCTTCCTTCAGGTCGGACACACCGTCTGCCAGATCTCCGGTTCCATCCAGAAGCTCGCCGGTTCCGTCCGCAAGCTGGGCCGAACCGTCCTGAAGCGCTTCTGACGCGTCATTCAGCACATCCACGCCATCCGCGAGGTCAGAGACTCCATCCGCAAGCTCCTTTGTTCCATCGGCAAATTCGTTTCCACCGTCCACAAGCTCAGAAACACCGTCCGCGAGCTGACTGGTTCCGTCCGCAAGCTGGCCGATGCCGTCCGCAAGAGCGTCCGTTGCTCCCTCCAGCTCTCCGATTCCCGCATCCAGAGCGGCCGCGCCCTCCTTCAGCTGGGCCAGCTGTGCCTGAGTTTCCTCGCTTCCGAGGCTGGCAGAAATCGTATTGGCCACCTCGTAAGCGCCAAGCAGCTGATCTGCGCCGGCCTTCAGCTCGATCAGTTTCCCGATGATGAAGCTGAAATCCATGGAAGCAGGTGAATCTCCTCCCTGGCCTGCTGAAAGGGAAATGACACGGTTCGCTTCTTTGCCGCTTCGGAGTGCGGCTGTCTGAACAGACGCTCCCATTCTGACCGCCGTTTTCATCACTGCGGCAGTGCTGCCGTCTGCAGGTGATTCCAGCTCATTTTTAGGCTCAGCGACATTATCCGGACTGCCGCTTTCAACCGAAGGCGTATCGCTTCCGGAATTGCCGCCCTCTGGCGTGCTGTCGGTTTCATTGGAGCCGGTTGCGGCAGGGCTGCTTCCTTCGCTGGAACTTCCGGTTTCTTCAGAACTGCTTGCATCTCCGGTGCTTTCAGTGCTTCCAGCTCCTTCGGAACTGCTTTCCTCTCCAGAACTTTCCGTTTCTTCAGAGCTGCTTCCATCTTCGCCCGCATCCCCCGTGTTGTTTCCATCCTCAGTGCCGGATTGACCGGTCTCGTCCGTGCCTTCCTCTCCTTCTGCCTCCGATGATGTCTCTCCTTCCATAGAAGTATCTTCTTCTGTGGAACTCTCTTCTTCCGTGGAAGTCTCTTCCTCCAGAAGTGTCTCCTCATCTGTGGAACCCGTAATACTTTCATCCGTCACCGGCTCTGTGGCTTCGTCCTCTCCGTTTCCTGCTGAGGAGCCCATGCCCGAGCCAAGATAGGATATGATATTCATGATAATTCCTTCCAGGCTGTCGGAAAGTGTTCCCATTCTGGTAAAATAGGAATCCCCTTCATTTCCGGTATCGATCTTTATATGGAACATACCCAGCGCAGCATTCAGCTCTTCCGCTCCGTTCAAAGCCTCCTGAGCCTTTTGGTCCAGGCTTCCCGCCGAATTCGTTCCAAGCCCTGAAATCATGTCGATCAGCGCGCTGACACCTTCGCTTAACTGGTGGGAGCCCGCCTTCAGCTCCTTGACGCCGTCTGCCAGCTTACGGGCGCCCGACGCAGCCCCGTTCTCACCGCTGTAGCCGTCGCGAAGCTGATTTGCGCCGTCCTGCAGGGAGACGATTCCATCCACCAGCTCCTGTGCGCCGTCCGCCAGATCATTGCTTCCGTCCTGAAGGGTATCGATGCCGTCGCCCAGCGACTTCGCACCGTCCGCGTAGCTGTCAATTCCCTCCTTCAGACTTTCTGCGCCGCTCTGCAGCCCTTCCACTCCTTCCTGAAGGGAATTCACGCCGCCTTCCAGATCCTGCGCGCCGTTGGAAAATTCATCCGCCGCGTCGCTGACCTCACCGGCCTTATCATGAAGGTCATCCAGGGAAAACAGCTCCCTGTCCACATCCAGGTTCATGGGCAGTCCCTGGAAGCTGATAGCATCCATTTCAAAATCCAGCACGTCCGCCGTCACCGTGATATCCTTCTCGCTCCCGGCCAGAATGCTGTAGACCAGCTGTTTGTCCGTTCCCACGTTGGCGGCAGTGGCGCCGGGCGCTTCCAGATTGCTGCATCTTTCCATGTCCATGGTCAGCGTAACCTGAAGCAGATAATTGTCGAAAAATTCGGAATCCACCTGATCGTTCTGTCCCACATGGATGGATATTCCAAGCTTTCCGTTTTTTCCGGCAAGCTCCTCGGCGCTCACTTCCTTTCCGTCCAGGGTATAACTGATGGAAATTTCCCAGGGAATTTCCTTTGACTGCAGATTTCCCTGATAGAAAAATTCTCCGGCCTGCGCATCCACAGTGACCGTTCCCTTCTGCTGCTGAATCTCCGCATCTGAGGTCAGATTTTTCACCGACTCGTAATTGCCGTAATCCACGACCTGCGTATCCGCATCAAGGCGATAGGAGTTCACCACGTAGATGCCGTCCACGCTCCCGTCCTGATTCAGATTTACATATACATTTTCATCCTTCGGTGTATTTTCATCCGCCGCATATACCGGCGTCACGCTTCCTGCAAGCAGCACGCCGCACAGTGCAAACGCCGTAACGCGGCAGGCCTTCTTTCCGCATTTATTTCTATTTTTCATAAAATTAATCCGCACCTCCTGTCAGGACATTCCTCTCTTCAGCCTTCTCTCCTTCGCTCTTTCGGCCTCCTGGCGTATCCGTTCCTGCTGATCCGGCCCCGGAGCCGCCTTTTCCGCCCGCAGCCCGCTTTCCGGTTCCATGAAAACCGGCGTTCAGGGTGGTTCTTCGTATCAACCCGTCAAGCAGGATGAGCAGGGAAGGCAGGACAAAGATAACCAGCACAAAGGACAATACCGCACCTCTTCCGATCAGCGTTCCCAGCTGGCTGAGAACACCGTTCGTGGATACCTGTCCCAGAATGGTTCCTGCCAGCGTCAGCACCAGGGAAGAGGTCAGGATGGACAGGGTACAGGCCTTCAGAGTCTGTCTCGCCGCATCCTTTTTCGGCATTTCCTTTCGGAATTCCAGATACCGGTCGGTGAACAGAATCGCGTAGTCGATTGTCGCGCCCAGCTGTACTGTGCTGATGATCAGATAACCTATGTAAAACAGGCGGTTCCCTGAGAAATACGGCAGGCCGAGATTGATCCAGATGGATGCCTCAATCACCAGCGTCAGGATCAGAGGCAGACTGATGGATTTGAAGTTCACCAGCAGAATGCAGACCACAAAACCGATTGCCAGCAGATTCACCTTCAGATTGTCCTGCGTAATCGTGGTTTTCAGATCCTCCGTGCTCACCAGGTCTCCCGCATACTGAATCTCATTTCCATAGTATTTCTCTCCGATATTGCGGATTGCGTTCACCTTTTGATCCCAGTCCGCTTCCCGTTCCTCTGTATCAAGCGTAAGGATGAAGCGGCTGTAATTCGCCGAATAGAGGGAAGAAAGGGTATCCGAAGGAACAAAATCCGAAGGGATGGAATTTCCCACCGAATTGGCGTAGGAAATCACGCTGGTCACATAATCCAGCTCCAGAAGCTCCGCATTCATGGCCGCCTCTTTTTCCAGACTCCCCCGCGGAACCATCAGGACGACCGGATTGGATGTGCCGTACAGCTCACGGATCGCCTTCGTATCCCTTCCAAGCTGTGTGGCCTCTGAAGTATAGACCTCGCTGCCGCCATAGTAGAAGCTGTTCTGATTCTGCGCAAGCCAGGATACCGGCACCACAAGAAGCGTGAGAATCAGAAGGGGAATGCGTACCTTCATCACCAGCCCCGCAAACCCGCCGAACCCCGGCACAAGCGGCCTGTGTCTGGTACGGTCGATCAGCCTGTAGGTTGTAATGGCAAGCGCCGGAAGGAAGCAGAGCACGCTGATCAGGCTGAACACGATTGCCTTGGACATGGCCCAGCCCAGATCAGGGCCGATCTGAAACGACATGAACACCAGGGCCAGAAAACCGGTCACCGTGGTCAGGCCGCTGGAAAGAATGCTGCCCACCGACTGCTTCACCGCAGCGCACATGGCCTCCTCCGCCTTCAGTCCCAGATTCCGGTTTTCCTCGAAGCGGTGCAGGAGGAAAATGGAATAATCCATGGACACGGCAAGCTGAAGCACAGGCCCGGCCGCATTGGTCACGAAGGATATGGTTCCGAAGATCATGTTCGTACCCATATTGATGAGTATCGCAACGCCGATGGTGATCATGAAAAGCACCGGCTCAAACCAGGAATTGGTCGTAATCAGCAGAATCAGGAAAATGATCGGCACCACAAGGAGCATGATCTTCTGGACATCCTTTGCCGTATCAGATGCTGCAATCACGCTTTCCACAACGGAGCCCGACATACAGTTTTCGTCGCCGATGATCTCCCGGACGGCGGCAACCGCTTCATCCTCTTTCTCCTCATCCACCGTCACGGAAAACAGCGCGTTTCCGTCCTTATACCATTCGTCAACCGTTTTCTGCGGCGCCATCTCCAGGGGCTCATAAATATTCACGGCATCGTCCAGCCAGTTCACCTCCTGAACTCCTTCCGCCGCCTTCAGCCTTTCCTTATATTCCAGCGCTTCCGGTATGCTTACATCATAGATCAGCACCCGCATGTTCGGAACGGCCTGGCTGTACTCCTCTTCCATCACATCAATCGCTCTGGTGGAAGCCGCTTTCTCAGGCAGATAATCCGCAAATTTGTAGTTCACGCCGACCAGTCCTGACAGAACCGCGCATACGGCCGCAGCAGCCACGAAGAGGACGATCACCTGAATCCTGTGCTTCAGGAGAAACTGCGTATAACGCTCCATCCGTCTTTCCTCCATATATAATTGACATTTGTTGATTTTCCAACTCATGTATATTATAATAATCCTGACAGGAGATTACAATAATCATTGTGGTTTTTGTCGTATCTTAATAGACACTTTTGCAAAATCTGTTGAGAATTTATATTTTTTTCAGAATTGATAAAAGAAAAGACTGGGGGAAGGAATTTTATGGAAAAGGATAAAACTGACCGGCGCGTTCGGAAAACAAAAGCCCGGCTTCTTGAGAGCCTGATGACTCTCATGCAGGAAAAGGACATCAAGGATATCTCCGTCAAGGAGCTTTCCGACCTCGCGGATATCAACCGGGGCACCTTTTATCTCCATTACCGGGATGTCTACGACATGCTGTCTCAGGTGGAGGATGCCATTTTTCAGGAATTCAACGAGATTCTGGACAAAAATTTTGCACCGGACAACGAGGCCGCCCTCTATTCCGTTCTGGAGGATATTTTTACCTTTCTGGATAACAATCGCCTGATCGGGCGCACGCTGCTCGGCCCCCACGGTGATCTCGCCTTCGTCAACCGCATGAAGGAACTTGTGAAGCTCCGGCTTCTGTGCCTTCAGGATGCGGACATGCCGGCTTCTCCGGATTTTGACTACTATTACGCCTTCATCACCTCCGGCTGCATCGGTCTGATCCAGTCCTGGATGAACGGGGAGAACCCGGAGCCGCCCGCCCGGATTGCGGCTCTGGTGGAAAAAATGATCCTGCAGGGGCTCACTCCCATGTTTCCCGCTCCCATGCGCGCCTGAAACAGCGTTTCCGCTCCAGGGCGCGCATGAATCAGCACTTTTCCCGCTCACGGCTCATGGGACGCCGTTCATTCGCTCATGATCACGTTCCGCAGCCTGCGCACCAGCGGCGTAAGGCCGGAGTCCGTCTTCTGCATCATGAACAGGATGGTCATATCCGCCGCCGGATCGTTGGCAAAATAGCAGCCGAGCCAGCCGTCCCATCCATACTCACCCACATTGTTCAATGTACAGGATTTTCCCGGCTCCTTCATCACGCGCACCAGATTTCCGTAATCAAAGCCCGGCATGGTGGGAAAATTCCTCACAAACGCTTCTCTCTGCGTTCCGTTCAACGTCCCGGAGGTCATGTAGTCTACGGTCCGCGGTTCCAGCACGCGCACGCCGTCCAGCTCGCCGCCGTTTAACAGCATCTGTGCGAAACGGGCATAGTCATCCACCGTGGAAACCAGGCCGGCCCCGCCGGACTCAAATGCGGGCCTGCGGTCCATGGCATTAAAAATCCCAAGGTGATTCTCCCGGTAAGGCTCAAGCCCGCCCTTTCCGTCGGCGCGATAAGCCGTCACCAGCCGCTCCCTCTTTTCTTCGGGCACAAAAAATCCCGTATCCTTCATGCCCAGCGGCTCAAAAAAGCTCTTCTTCAGATACTCTCCAAAAGGCATATCCGCCGCCGCTTCGATCACGGCGCCCAGCACATCCGCGCTGCTCCCGTATTTCCAGTAGCTTCCCGGCTGAAACAGAAGAGGTCCCTGCCCCAGACGCACAGCCAGCTCTCTGGTGGTCATGGGATGATCGGTCTGAAGACGGTCCATCAACTCCCCGAACACCTCATCGGCATGCCTTCCGGCAAGTCCGGCTTCTCCGTTATAAACCAGGCCGGAGGTCATGTTCAGCAGGTCCTGCACCTGTATCTGACGGTCCGCCTTCACCAGCCTTCCATCCTGTTCCACCAGAGAATCCTGAAAAGAGGGAAGATAAGCGGATACCGGCTGTCCCAGATCCAGAACTCCGTCCTCAAACAGCTTCATGGCCGCGGCTCCCGTAACGGGCTTGCTCATGGAATACAGGCGGTAGATCTGATCCCTCTCAATGGGTTTCCCCGCTTCCACATCCGCCATTCCCGCTTCCAGGTAACAGTATTCCTCGCCGTGGCTGCGCACCAGAAGGCAGCCGCCCGCAAGCTCCTTTTCCGCCACAGCCTTATCCATAAGACCTTTCAGTTTTTTTCTCGTTTCATCCTTCATCGTGTTCCTGCTCCCTCTTTGAATTCGTATCAGTCCCGTTTGATCCAGTCTGCCGCAAGAGCCGGCCAGACGGCGCATTCCGGTCTGATCTGCTCTCCCGTGCCGTTGTCCGTCTGCTCGTCCGCCAGACTCAGGCCATGCTCTCCGTCCGGGAAAATATGCAGCTCAAAGGGCACGCCTGCCCGCCGCATGGCATCCGCCAGCAGAAGGGAATTTTCCACCGGCACGGCTCCGTCCGCAAAGGTATGCCAGAGAAATGTCCTGGGCATATCCGGCGTCACCTGCTTTTCCAGCGATACAAACTCACGCTTCTCTTTATCTCCACACTCACTGCCGAGGAGATTTTCAAAGGAGCCCATGTGCGCGTGTTCCCCGGAGGTGATGACGGGATAGCTCAGAATCAGCCGGTCCGGCCGCATCTGCTCCGCCGAAAATCCGGTCAGCTCCGACAGAAATTCCCGGTTCCAGAACACGCCGATGCTTCCTGCCAGATGGGCTCCGGCGGAAAATCCGCATACCACGATCTTCTTTTCATCAATATGATACTCCTGTGCATGTTCCCTCAGCCAGGCCACTGAGGCCGCCAGCTCCCACAGCGCGGTCGGAAAGGTTTCCGGCGCGATGCTGTAGCGCAGCACACAGGCGTGAAAGCCCATGCCGCACATGCGAAGCGCCACCGGCTCCGCCTCTCTGTCAGACAGAAATCCATATCCCCCTCCCGGACAGATCAGCACGACCGGCCGTTTTCTGTTCGCTCCCATTTCCGGTGAACTGTCCTGAAAATAGGTGGTAAGCTCCACCTGCGTATGATCCGTATGAATCGGTATTTTCTCTACAATCATGTTTTTCCTCCCTGCTCTTTTCATCTGTTTTTTCAAACACTCCCATTATCTCACCATCCTTTTGGGATTGCAAGCGCCATCCCGGTTCCGGACATAAATTCCGGATACAGCCGTTTGGGAGAAACGCAGACGGGGCGGCATAACATTTCTGTCATGCCGCCCCGTCTGTCTGACTGCAGATATCCAACCTTTTCAGGAATCATCCTCAGCTTCTCAGCCCTGATTCCAGAGTACGGTTTCCACCTTCTGCTGGCCGTGATAGCCCTTCTTTCGAAGCACTTCACCCACAGCTTCCCTGAAATCCTCCATGGAAAAGCTGACCTTCTCCTTATTTTCAAGAACCAGAACGCAGTCGCCGCGGAACCCGCAGTTTTCTTCGCAGTTGATCCGATACATGTTTTTCCGGTTGATCGCGCCAATGTCCTCCAGCGTCTTGACCATCCGGTATACTGTAGCGATTCCTATGGAAGGGTCCTGCCGGACCGCCTGATAATAAATCTCCTTGCAGCAGGAGCACTCGTCAGAAAGAATGATGTCAATCAGGAGTTTTCTCTGATTGGTGATCCGAAAGCCGTTTCTTCTCAGCTCCTCCAGAATCCGCTCTCTTCTTCCTGCCGTTCTTTTCTGCTCGATATTTGTTATCATCCGCTCTCACTCCTGTTTTGTTTATCCGACTCTATCCGTTCCGGGTGTTTTTGCTTACAGGCGGTATGGCACAGCCTCCGCCGCAGGCACCGCACGCTCCACATCTGCCCCCGCAGCCGCCCCTGCCCGCTTTTCTGTCACGGACCATGCCCCGTACCACGAAGAAAACCGCAGCCGCCAGAACCAGAGCCGTCACGATTGTCCCCGCGTTATTTATCAGAAAAGTCAACATACTGTCCGCTCCTTTCACCCATCGGAAACCAGAAAGATTTCTGATATAGCTTTGCTTTGTTTCATGGTTAGTATATTCTAACTCATAATTTTTGTCAAGCCTGAATTGCCCCATCCTACGAAAACAGGCTGAGCTGTCCCAGCGGCTCCCGCGCAAGCTCCTCCGGCGTTTTTGTGAGGAGGCGGGGAACCTCACAGTCCTCCCGCAGCCATTCCCTGGCCTCCTCCATGTTCAGAATCAGCGGCATCCTCGGATGGACGCCCTGCACGGAAGCGTTGGCCTGCGTGGTCAGAATCACAAACCGCTCCTGTCCCTCCCATTTCCGGTGGAAGCCCGCCATCAGAAGCAGCCTTCCCTTTCCGCCCTCCGGGCCCTTTGGCGCAAAGAAGTAGGGATCCTTCCTCTCCGACCATTCGTAAAAGCCCGCCGCCGGGATCAGACACCGCCGCTTCTGTACGCTTTCCGCAAACAGCCTTTTATCTAAAGCGGTTTCGCACCTGGCATTGATAATCAGCCCTTTTCCCTCCACGCCGGGAAAACCCCAGATGCATTTTTTCATGCGGAGCCTGCTGTTATCACAACCTGCCCCGCCGCTGCCAGGCCTCCCTCCGTCCGCCATACTTTCCGCCCCTTTTCTCCCGACTGTCTCCCGCAGCAACACAGGCGCCGCCATGGAGGGACGGATATCCCCGCGCAGGCTGAGGAAGGGAAGGAAAAAATCTTCCCCTTCCTCGTCCAGTATCTCAAAAAAGCCTTCCTTCAGCGCCTCAAAGGTTCCGTCGCCAATCAGATATCTGCTGCACATTCTGCCATCTCCTGCCTTTTTTCCGCCTATCCCCGCTCACCTTCCCGGTTCCGGTACTGCACCGGCGTCATGCCGTAGGTTTTCTTGAACAGCCGGTTGAAATGCTCTACGCTTTCATATCCTACGCTCTCCGCGATCGTCTCCACCGTCTGCCCGGTTTTTGCCAGCGCGGAGGCCGCTTTTTTCAGCCGCACAGCGCGGACCGCTTCCTGGAAGGTCACCCCCGCCTTGTTTCTGATATATTTGGAGAGATAGGGCCCGGAAAGATGAAACTGCTCCGCCAGCGCCTCCAGCGTCACGTCCCGATAATGCTCCCTGATGTACTGCATGATCTGAATCAGGCGCTCTTCCCGCTCCTGGCCAATGTCTTCCGCCTCCAGAAGCCGGTTGACGGCGGAAACCAGCGCGCAGATGGAGCTGCGGATGATATCCTCATCCATTCCCACGCCCCAGTACATCCTGCCCTCATACAGAACGCCCACAAAGGCCGCCGCCCTGGAGGATGACCCTCTGGAAACCGCGTGCTCCTCGTAAACAGCCAGCTGATAGCTGATGCCAAAGGCAAGCTTCACCGCGCAGCTCACCGCATCCAGGCGGCCGTTTCCCTGTGCCTCGATCTCTTTTCTTCCCTTTTCCTGCTCAATGGTCACGCTCGCCCGGATTCCGTCCGTCTGCCGGAAGTGACATTCCGGAATGTCAAATACAGAACGGGGATATATATAGGTTTCCTCAAATATATCATAAATATCCGTTGGCGAAAGCTCCTGATGCCGTTCGTCGGAAACGCCCTTCATCAGATAGCCCACTTCCTCCTTCATGCCGTCCGGAAGAGAGATTCCAAAGTTTTCCTTCAGCACGAAGGCGATGCCGCCCTTGCCGGACTGGCTGTTGATCCGGATCACATCCGACTCGTACTCCCGGCCCACATCCTTGGGATCGATGGGAAGATAAGGCACATCCCAGCGCTTTCCGCTCTTTCCTTCCTTTCTCCAGGCCATGCCCTTGGAAATGGCATCCTGATGGGAGCCGGAAAAGGCGGTAAACACCAGGTCTCCCGCATAGGGCGCACGCTCATATACCCGCATCCTCGTCAGCCGCTCATAGGTCTCACGAATCTCCATGATATTGGAAAAATCCAGTCCCGGCTCCACCCCATGGCAGACCATGTTCAGGGCCAGCGTGACGATGTCCACGTTTCCGGTCCGCTCCCCGTTTCCGAACAGCGTTCCTTCCACCCGGTCCGCTCCGGCAAGCACGCCGAACTCCGCATCACTGATGCCGCAGCCCCGGTCATTGTGCGGGTGAACGCTTAAGATCACCGCATCCCGGTACTTCAGGTGCTTATGCAGATATTCCACCTGACAGGCGAACACATGGGGCATCGCCACCTGAACCGTGGTGGGAATGTTGATGATCACCTTTCTCTCCGGCGTGGGCTGCCACACATCCAGCACCGCATTGCAGACCTCCAGCGCATAGTCCACCTCGGTCCCCGGAAAGCTCTCCGGACTGTATTCAAAGGTGAAATTTCCTTCCGTTTCCTCTGCCAGCTTCTTTAACAGCTCCGCACCGTCCACGGCAAGCTGCTTTACCTCCTCTTTGCTTTTATGGAAAACCTGCTCTCTTTGCGCAACGGACGTGGAATTGTACAGATGCACTACCGCGTGGGGCGCTCCCTGTACCGCCTCAAAGGTCTTTTTAATGATATGTTCTCTGGCCTGGGTCAGCACCTGAATGGTCACATCCTCCGGAATCATGTTCCGTTCGATGAGCTCGCGCAGGAAACGGTACTCCGTCTCCGAGGCAGCCGGAAATCCAACTTCAATCTCCTTGAATCCCACTTTCACAAGCATCTCAAAAAACTCAAGCTTCTCCTCCAGGCTCATCGGCTCAATCAGCGCCTGATTCCCGTCTCGCAGATCAACGCTGCACCAGACAGGCGGCTTCTCGATGATGTCCTTTTTTACCCAGTCATAAGTGACCTCGGGCGGCATAAAATATGATCTTCCATACTTTTCACTGATTTTTGCATCCATGCTTTTCTCTCCTTCCGAAAAAAAGAGCGCCTCCATGAAAATCCCTCTCTTAAGGATCTTCATAGAGACGCAAATCTGCTTCACGCGGTACCACTCTATTTCAGGAAAAGAAACGCTTCTTACGCGCCGCCTTTCCCGCACTCGCAACAGGCACTGTCATGCCCCTTCCCTTTCTACGGCGGAAATTCCGTCCCCTCCTACACAACCGCTGCTGCGGCCTTCAGAAAGGCTGCTCCAAGGTCAGTTCCCCTTCCGCTTCCGGCCATCTCGCACCCTCCGACAGCTCTCTGTTTCCCCACGTCCGGCTACTATTCCTCTTCCCTGCATTTACGCTATTCAGTTTTTCTGATTGTAGCACAGCTCTCCCGGCAGGCGCAAGGTGCATATTTAATCAATTTTCTTGATTTATTTTAACCCACCCCCGAATTTCCAGCCCTGCCGCTTAACGAATTTTCGTTTGCAAAAATGATTCACTTTTACTCCAGATGTGTTATACTTAACCTATTACAGACAAATCTGTCATTTTTAAAATTAAACTGTTAAACTGCACCATCGCAGTGGAGGCACAGATGAACATCAGCAGGCATTTATCCCCGGAGTCCGGCTCCAGACTGCCGCTCTCCCAAAACACATCAGAATGTACGGAATCCCAGTCAGGATTTTCTGACCGTGAAACATTGGAGCTGCAGATCGAACGACGCCTGCGTGAAATGAAGGATAATGATGTCTGCGCGATGTTTCTGATCCATATATGCTGTCCGGGAACCGTTCCGGGTTCGGACACAAAAGCTGTGGAGGAGCAGGCTTCCCGATATACCGGGCGCATCCTTTCCTCCCTTTTCCGTGCGACGGATATTGTGGGCCGGCTGGATGACGGAAAATTTATCATTTTTCTCACCGGTTCCATCACGGAAGAAAGTATTTTTGAAAAAACCTCTCTTCTGTCTCATTATCTGCATTTTCCCGCTCCCGACGAAAGCATGGGCCTGACGCACGCCTGTATGGGCGTATATCTCGCCTCCGGGAAAGAACTTTCCTTTAAGGCTCTTTTTTCTCAGGCACAGGAAGCCCTGATGCGGGCGGAAGAAAACGGAAGCAACAGCTTTTACCTGAGCAGGATGGACAACGTCGTAACCGCCTCCAGGCAGAGCGGCGTTCCCGTTTCTCCTTTCATCCTTCAGCCGCATATTCTTCTGGAAAATATAGACGACGGCATCTGTCTTTTAGAGGCTGCCGAAAGAATCCGCGTCACTTATGCAAGTCCCGGATTCTATCGGATGCTGAAACAGACGCCCGAGGCTTTCCGCCTCCCCTGTGACCTGAGGGAAATCGGTATCAATTCCGATTATGAAGCGGATTATGAGCAGGTACTGCGCACAAGAATTTCCAGCAGTGGAGCCGCTGAACACGTCCACAGAATCCAGGACAGCGAAGGGAACTGGATCTGGAGACACGTCAGGGTTTCCAGAATTGCCTGTCCGGGCAGCAGCGTTCCCGTTCTGATGGAAATATCCAGGGATATTACCACCTCCATGGAAACCAGACGCCAGCTTCAGGAAAGTGTCGAGCGCTTCCAGGCCGCCTTCGGCCAGAGCCACAGCATGCTCTGGGAGGTCACTCTTTCCACGAAAAGCTTTCATATTTACAGTGCTGATAATACGGACAAGGAGGATTCCCTCCCTCTTTCCCAGAGCGAAGTGTTTCCCGATTTTCCGGAGTCTCTGCTTTCAAACGGCCTGGTCCATCCGAATTCCGCCGAGCCCTTCCTGCGGTTTTCCTCAGAGCTTCTTGGCGGAAAAAGCGCGGACACCGGAAATTTCATCATGAAGGACCGCGCCGGCAACTACAGCTGGTTTTCCCTTTCTTACCGGCAGACCTACGACGATGACTGGAATCCGGTAAAGGCCATCGGCATCCAGGAAAGACTTCCCGCCGTATCCGGGATTTTTTCCACCGTTTTCCCACGGCGCCCGATTCCTGAGGCTCTCCGCCATTATCTGCTTGCCAGAATCCATGTAAACCTCAGCCGCAATTCCGTGGAAGAGCTCTGGCGAAACGGCTTTGACCAGACTTCAGTGGTCAACGGTATCTCCTTTACGGAAGTCCTTGCCAGAAGAGACTCCTTCCTGTTTCATCAGACAGATGAACGGGAACTGGAAAGGAGCCTCTGCAGGGAGCAGCTTCTGGAGCTGTATAAGAAGGGCGAGTACTGGTTTACTGAGGATTACCAGCGAATTGACAGCGGAGGAGATATCCGCTGGCTCACGGGGACCTTCAATCTCCTGCGGGACGACAAGGCGGGTGAAATCCATCTGTATGCCTGCTTCTGTGATTCACAGCAGCGCCATATCTGGGAATCCTTTTCGGAGACAGGCGCAAAACGTGATCCTGTAAGCGGACTTTATACCCCGCAGACTGCCAGATCGATCGCTGAACACCTCATCCGTTCCGACTGCGGCTCCCGCTGCGCCCTGGCTCTCATCCACATGAGCGGAAGCTTTCTGCATTCTGCTTCGGAGCAGGCGCAGGACAGCCTGTGTGGGAAACGTTTCATTTCCATCGCTTTGTCTTTCGCGCTGGGAACGGACTGCGTCATCGGGCAGCAGGAAAATGATATCATTCTCGTTTTTTTCCCGAATATTTCTTCGAGATTTAATATCAAAAAGAGAATTGAAGATGCCTTTGCATATGTACATACCGTTATGGGCGGCACGGCCGACGCAGACAGAATCCGTTTTATTTCCTGTGTAGTCACGGAGCAGACGGAACATGCAGATTTTGAGCTGCTGGTTTCGCGGGCCTCCTCTCTTTGCAGGCTTTATGAAAATGCGGCCATGGATACGGTCGCCCTTCCTGATCAGAATGAGGACTGGACCTGGACCAGCCTGCTGCGTCAGGACGGCGCTGCGACAGAGACCGTCGCCGAAATCCCAGGGGTGCAGCATGATCTGACGCCCGAAGAGCTGAAAATTGCCTTCAACTGCGTCGTTTCCATGCTGAATTCCCGTTCTCTGAAGGCATCCATGGAAAATGTGCTGCGAATTCTGGGACTTTACTATCATGCTTCCAGACTTTATATCCTGTCGCTTTCCGAAAAGCGCCGGACCATCACAATGATTTATGAATGGGTTGGACGTCAGAAATACAGCATCCAGCAGATTATGTCCGGCATGCCGCTGGAAAAATTTCCGCTTCTCCTCAGATGTCTGAAGGAGCGGACTCCTGTCACCACCAAAAGTGAAGGCGAAGCTCTCAGCGCACACGGGGAAGGAACTTTATGGTACTTTACCGTTTTCCCCCTGTTTGCGCATGATGAAGTGGCCGGCTTCTTCTGCATGGAAAACGCGCAGGAACACTCAGAAGAACTCTCCCTGATTGAAGAACTGCTTCCTTATATGAGACAGGAACCGCAGCGCTACAGAAACGCCGGCGGTGAACAGGCGCCGCTCATCACGGACACCCTTTCCAGACTTCCGAATCTGCACTCCTATCTGGATACCGTTGATTCCCTGAATTCGGATGTCTACAGCTCCATGGGCGTGCTTTCCCTGGATATTCCCAATTTTTCCGCAATAAACGGAAATCAGGGCTTTGGCTACGGGAGGGAAATGCTCTGCCATGTGGCGGAAACGCTTTCAGACGTATTTGGGAAAACCTTTATCTTTCGTATCTGGGATGCGGAATTTGTCGTTCTCTATCCCAATACGATCATGGAGGTATTCGTCAGCCGCTGCACAAGGGTCCGGACCATGCTGCAGCGCCGTTATCCGGATCAGCTCCGGATTGGTTATACCTGGGCCGACGGCATTTTCACCTCAAGAAATCTGGTGAAGGAAGCGCGGTCCATCATGTGCTGTGAGAACGTGAGCGAGGATCCGGGCGAGAGGCTCACCTTTCTGGGCCAGAACCGCTTTGACGCCCGGGAAGTGGCATCCGCAGACAATTTAATCGCTTATTTTCAGCCTAAAATCGACATGCGGGACGGCAGTCTGGCCGGAGCAGAGGCCCTTGCGCGCGGAATTGACAGAGACGGGCGCATTATTCCTCCCGCCCAGTTCATCGAAACGATGGAAAAGGACGGTTCCATACGCCAGCTCGACCTGAGCATGCTGGAAAAGGTACTGGAGCAGTTGAGCAAATGGAAAAAGAGCGGGCTTCCTCCCGTGACCGTTTCCGTAAATATTTCACGCTTTACGCTGTTTAATCCCACCACACTGGCTTCCATCCTCGCCATCGAAAGCCACTTTCCGGAAATCCCGCCGGAGCAGGTTAAACTGGAAATCACGGAAACCGCCGGGGATATCGAGAAAGCCACACTCTCTTCCCTGATTGACAGCTTCCGGAAGTACGGTCTTTTCTTTGACCTGGATGATTTCGGCTCCCATTATGCGAATATGTCCATTTTCAGCAATATCCGGTTCAATGCCATTAAGCTGGACCGCTCTCTGATTAACGACCTTCCCGGCAACGAAATCAGCCGGATGCTGGTGGAAAATATCGTCCGCATCTGCCGAAATTTTGATATGCACTGTGTTGCGGAAGGCGTGGAAACCAGACAGCAGGAAGCTGCCCTTCTCGAGGCCGGATGTGTTTACGGGCAGGGCTACTATTACGCAAGGCCTCTCCCTCCCGGGAAATTTGAGGAACAGTTTTTGAGGAAGCAGGCATAACAGCTTGCGGAAATAGTGATGACAAAAGAAGAAACAGGAATACACAAAGGAGGTACACCTGATGGCAGCGGAAAATAACGCACCGACAAAACCGGAGGAAGCCTCAGCCTCTCCCCTGATTATCGGTATAGGGGCTTCCGCAGGGGGCTTGGAAGCGCTTCAACAGTTTTTTCAGAACATGCCCGCGAACAGCGGACTGAGCTTCGTCGTCGTCCAGCATCTTTCTCCCGACTACAAGAGTCTGATGGCGGATATTCTCGGAAAACATACGCAGATGCGAGTCCTTCAGGCGGAAAATGAAATGCAGATCCGTCCGAATACCGTTTACCTTATTCCGCCCAAAAATAATATGACCCTCCGGGACGGAAGGCTTTTTCTGACGGAATTCGTCCATGGTATGCTCAATCATCCCATCGACATTTTCTTCACTTCGCTCGCCGAAGAGCAGAAGGAGCGCGCAATTGCCGTCATCCTTTCAGGAACGGGCTCCGACGGGACCAGCGGCATCAAAATTGTAAAGGAACACGGCGGCCTTGTCATCGTACAGAATCCGGACAGCGCAAAATTTGACGGTATGCCCAGAAGCGCCATCAACACCGGTCTTGCTGATTTCGTCCTCTCACCCGATGGCATTGTGGATGAAATCCTGAACTTTTCCAGCTATCCCACCATTATCCGCCCACAGGAAAATGCGGATCTGTTTTCGGACGAAGAAACCTTCTCCCGAATCTATGCCGTTTTAAAGAAGAACAGCGGAATAGATTTTACAAATTATAAACGCAGCACCGTTCTGCGCCGGATCGAACGCAGGATGGTCGTCACACACAGCGCTGGACTTGCCGATTATGTAAAATTTCTGGCCGCCAACGCGGAAGAGGCCAGCATTCTTGTAAAAGAAATCCTCATCGGTGTGACAAACTTCTTCCGCGATCCGGCTTTCTTTGAGAAACTGAAGCAGAACGTCATCTACAACATCGTGGAACATGCCGGCGAGAAGGATCCCATCCGTGTCTGGAGCGCGGGCTGCTCGACCGGTGAGGAGGCCTATTCCCTCGCCATTCTTTTCCGCGAAACGCTGGACGAACTGGGCGTGCAGAGAGATATTAAAATCTTCGCTACCGATGTGGACAGCCGGGCGATTGAACAGGCCGGTAAAGGGGTTTATACGGAAAGTATTCTGGATGATGTCTCTCCGGAAAGGCTGGCCAGATTTTTCTCCAAGAAAAATGAGCTCTATACCATTTCCAAGGAAATCCGGCGCATGATTATCTTCGCGCCCCATAATATGCTGTCCGACCCGCCCTTTGGCAAGCTGGATCTGATCTGCTGCAGAAATGTGATGATCTATTTCCAGCCTGTGCTGCAGCGTTCCCTTTTTTCCATTTTCCATTCCGCCCTGAAAAACGGCGGATATCTGTTCCTTGGAAAAAGCGAAACCGCCGGAGAATTCTCCACCGTCTTCCGTCCTGTCTGTAGCGCGGAAAAAATTTATATCCATAAAGGTGAAGGAAAGGTGGACGAATTTACGCCGCCCACTTTCAATATTCCAAATATACGGACAGTCGCCCCGAAAACCGTCAGCATGCGCGACAGGGAGAACGGAGAATACGCGCTGGAAAGCTCCTACATCCATTTTCTGGAAACCTTTCTTCCCGCGTCCGTCGTGCTCAATGAATCCAATCAGGTAATCCATTTCTTTGGAGATTATATGGATTATCTTTCCATCGCTCCAGGGAGGGCCACCTTCAATTTTTTCAGCATGATCAACCGGGATTTAAGTCTGGTGGCTTCCACCGCCCTGAACCGCTGCCGGTCTGAACATATTGCCGTAACCTACACGGGAATCACCGTGGACTGTCCTGCCGGACGCAAAGTCATCGACCTGACGGTAAGCCCCGTCTCCGGGCGTGAAAAAGAGGATACCGGCCTGATTGCCGTTCTGTTCCTGGAAAACCGGACCGCTTCTGATGAAGGCATCATTGGCGTGACCGAGAAATACGATGTGGATACGACGGCCGCGAGGCGGATCGCGGACCTGGAGCAGGAACTGCATGAATCACAGAATGACCTGAAATCTACCATTGGAGAGCTGGAAACCGTCAACGAAGAGCTGCAGGCGGCCAATGAAGAGCTGCTGACCGCGAATGAAGAGCTGCAGAGCTCAAACGAAGAGCTGCAGTCTGTCAATGAAGAGCTGTATACCGTGAACACGGAGTATCAGCAGAAGCTGGACGAGCTAACCATGCTCACCAACGATCTCTCCAACTTCCTCTCCTCCACCATGATCGGCATTCTGTTCGTCGACAGCAACTTAAACATCCGAAAATTCACAGAATATGTGGGCCGGGAATTCCAGCTTATGGAGCACGACATTGGACGTTCTCTCCAGATTTTCGCCCACAGCTTTCCGGATGAGGACATCATCTCCGACGCCAATGATGTCCTGAAAAATCTGGTTCCCATTGACCGTGAGGTCACTGCGATGAGCGGACGCTTTTATACTCTGCGCATAGCGCCCTACCGCACTACAGAGAACAACATCCGCGGCCTCGTCATCACCATCATCGACAGCCTCGGTATCAAAACCGAGGAGCACACCTTACCGGCAGAGAAATAAGTCTTTCTTTTCCGGCCAGACAGGAAGAAGGACTTCCGGACGAATCCGGAAGTCCTTCTCTCTTCTCAGCATCCTGCCGCATCCTTCTATCCTGCCGCGCCCTTTAAGAGGCATCAGCCTGCCGCAGCTGCCAGCGCTCTTCCAAGCGCCCTGCAGGCTTCCTCCGCTTCCGCATCGGGCGCGCCGTTGGCGATTACGCCCTCTCCCTCAAGCACAGCGGCGCCGTCATTCTGAACGCGCTCCTCCCACTCACGCATCCACTCACCGCCTCCCCAGCCATAGGAACCGAACAGCCCGATTTTCTTGCCGGAAATTGCTCCATCCAGTTCACACATGAAAGGCTCCATCACACTTTCCTCCAGCTGCTCCGCTCCCATGGAAGGACAGCCAAGCGCAAACACCTTTTCCTCCTTCAGCGCATCCACGCTCGCCAGATCCACGCTGAGAACAGCGGCCTCCTTTCCCGCCTCACGGATTCCCTCCGCAACCAGCTCCGCCATCTGCGCCGTATTCCCGGTTCCGCTCCAATATACCACTGATACCTGTGCCATTTCTTCCTCTCTTTCCGCCGCCGAAGGGCGGCACTAAATTTCAGAGAAATTGGACGTAAGTCCAATTTCCAGGAGAAAACCGCAGGTTTTCTCCGCCGCAGGTTTTCTCCGCCTCTCTTTCCGCCGCCGTAAGGCGGCACTTAATTGCAGAGCTGATGCAGCTCCTTTCCTTCAAGAACCTCCCGGACGGTTTGTTCTCTCGCCTCATCGAATGCCGCAAACGTTCTTTTCGCCCGCCGCACATTGTGATATACCTTCCAGTATCCCACCAGCAGACAGCCCCTTCCCTCAAGCCGTATGTAGTCCTCCACGTCCCGGGCAGGATACCCCAGCAGAACTCCCACCTCATGAGGGAATTCGCCCTTCCCGTGAAAATACCGGTTCATCCTCCGGGAGAGTTCTCCCAGAATCCGGCAGGCCAGAAACGCTTCGCTTCCATTCTTTTCCAAATATCCCCGTTCTGCGAGAAACCGTTCCACATCCGGTCTTTTCACATACCTCAGAAACGCTTCTCTCCGATACAAAAAGACCATATCCTTCCCGTCCTCATGAAACAGGAAATACCAGTTCAGACCGGCTTCTGCCGCTAACTCCGCCAGCTCCACCGCCTGCTTTCGCGGAAGAGTCAGCATGGTGCTTTCCTTCATTCCCTTTAAAAAGGGGGCGCAGTGGATTGCCAGCATCATATGCAGGTTTTTTCTGCCGGTTTCGGTGTCAGTGTGCAAATAACGGGTAATCTCTTCAATCGGCATTGATGTTCCTCCGGTTTACGGATACATTGAAGCATCCGCCTGATTTAGTTAGTTATTACTAACTTGCAAAAAAAGATTACCATACTTTTTGTCGCATAGCAAGAGCGGTTAGTGATAATATTTAGCAGGAAAGCCTTACTCCAAACAACGCTTCACCGCCGAAACCGCTTCATCATAAGCCTCTCTGATCCGCGGCATCAGGTTCACAGCCTCCTCCCAGTCTCCGGCACGCATCAGATCTACCTGCCCTGAAAAAAGGCTGTACAGCCTGTCCATGGAAAGATTTCCGCACATTCCCTTTAATGTGTGAGAAGCCGTGAGCGCCCCTTCCCTGTCTCCTGCCTCTATGGCCGCCGAAAGCGCAGAAAAATTTCCGTCCTCCAGAAACCTCCGAAACAGCCTCTCCAGCAGGGCCTCGCTCCCCATCATACGGTTCAGCGCGCTCTCCGCGTCAATTCCTGCATCCATCAGAATCCTGCTGTCCATCCAGATCCTCCTTTAACCTTCATACATTTTCCTGATTTGGGGCTCCACCTGCATGAAACAGTCCAGCAGGCGGGGATTAAACGTACCGCACTCCCCGTTTAAGATCATTTCCAGCGCCCGCTCCGCGCTGAAGGCATTTTTATACACCCTCTTGCTCGTCAGCGCATCATAAACATCCGCCAGCGAGACGACCTGCGCCCATACGGAAATCTCATCCTCCTTCTGCCCGTCCGGGTACCCTCTGCCGTCCCACCGCTCATGATGATGTCGGGCAATATCACAGGCGTAAAAATAAGCCTCGCTTTCCCGAAGCTGCGGAATCGTTTCCAGAAGCCGTTCGCCCTGAACGGTATGGGTCTTCATGATCTCATATTCTTCCGGGGTAAGCTTCCCGGGTTTATTCAGAATCGCATCCGGAATGGCAATTTTTCCCACATCATGCATGATGGCGGCAAGCGCAATATTCTCAACGCTTTCCTGAGAAAATCCTCTCCCCATTTCCGTGTTCAGAAGCATATATTTCGTGATGTCATGGATCCGCCTGACATGCTCTCCCGATTCCCCGTCCCGGAATTCAATGGCGGCAGCGAGCGCCTCAATCATTCCCTGATTCAGTTCCACAATCCTGCGCGCCTTTTCCAGAAGCTCCGACTGCTGCAGCTCCACAACATTACTCAGACGCTCCCTTGCGCGGAAAAGCTCCACGACAGACTGCACGCGGCGCAGCACTATGTATGGAACCACCGGTTTCCCGATCACATCCATTACACCGAGCTGATACCCTTCCTTCATCACACTGTCGCTCGCCTCCGCAGTAATCAGAAAAACCGGGATTTTTTCCGTCAACCCCTTTTCCTGAAGCTGTCTGAGCACCTCAATTCCGTTCATACGGGGCATTACCACATCCAGAAGGACCGCACAGAGCCGTTCCGGGTTCCGCAGAATCTTGTCCAGTCCCTCTTCTCCGTCCTCAGCCTCTTCAATCCGGTAATAGCTGGAAAAAATATTTTCCAGGATACTTCGGTTTATGAAATCATCGTCCACAATCAGCATCGTCTGAGGAACCATGCTGACGCCATTTTCCCGGTTTTCCATCCCTTCTCTCCTTTCAGAGACTCTTTTCCGATATCAGCTTTTCCAATGTCCGGCACAATATGCCGAAATCAATCGGCTTGGAAATATGCGCATCCATTCCCGCCTTTGAGGTTTCCGCAATGTCCTCTGCAAAAGCGTTTGCCGTGACAGCTATGATCGGGAGCCCCGAATCAGGTCTGCGCAGAGAACGTATCCTTCTTGCAGCTTCACATCCATCCATTTCGGGCATCTGCATATCCATCAGAATGGCATCAATGGAGAAGGGCGCCGAAGCCTGAAAGGCTTCCACCGCCTTCACGCCGTTTTCCGCCTGAATCACCTCCACCCCGTGCATGGTCAGGATCTCCGTCGCAATTTCCATATTGATCAGGTTGTCTTCGGCAAGCAGCACTTTCCTGCCCTTCAGGGAAAACGCTGCATCGCCGGGCTTTTTCTCAGGAGTCTTCCCCTTTACTGTATCCTCCTCCGCCGCCGCAAAGGGCACGGTTACGGTGAAGACAGTCCCCTCTCCCAGCCGGCTTTCCACATTGATCTGACCGCTCATCTGCGTAACCAGATTCTTGACTATAGGCATGCCGAGTCCGGTACCACTGATCTGCTGCGCGGTGAACCGCGTTTCCCGCGCATAGGGTTCAAAAAGATGCGGCAGAAACTCTTCGGACATGCCCAGCCCCGTATCCCTGACGATAAACTGGAACTTCGCGCTCCCCCTGCTCTCGAACTGCTTTACCTGCAGCGAAATTTCATCACCCTCCGAAGTGAACTTAAAGGCGTTCGAAAGCAGATTATTCAGAATCTGGCTGATGCGGAAGCTGTCTCCCAGTATGCGTTTGCTTCGGATATCAAAGACGGTCTGAAAATGCTTTCCTTCCCTTTCGGCCTGCACACGAAACGCTGCAGTCATACTTTCAAGGCTTTCCAGCAGATTAAATTCCTGATAATTCAATGCGATTTTTCCCTGTTCCAGGCGGGACATGTCCAGAATATCGTTGACCAGCTCCAGAAGCTGTCTGCTGGAAAAACGGATCTTCTCCAGGTAATCCGCCACTTTTTCCTGGTCCCCGATATTTGTGCGTGCCAGGTCGGAAAGGCTTATGACGGCGTTTAATGGAGTACGCATATCATGGGACATGTTGCTGAAAAATGCCTGCTTCGTTTTCTCACTGTTTCTCGCGTTTTCAAGGGCATTTTCAAGCAGTCTGCGCTCTTCAAACTGAAGTTTCTTTTCCTGGTCCACTTCCCTGAAACAAAGCACCGCTTCCTCCGGGAGCAGCGACTCGTCAAAAAGAACACGGATATTTACCCAGTGATAGGTATCTCCGAACAGCCGCCTGAAATCCCCGCCGAAATCTTTCACCCGGTTTTTTACAAGCTTCTGAATACTTTCCAGGGAAAAACTTTCCATGAATTCTTTATAGGCCTCTTTTTCAATGACCTCTCCCATCACCTCTCTGAGCTGTTCATATCTGCCCTTCTGCGGGATTCTGCTCCGGACATAGTCTGACCCCTTGATCATTTCATAGGTTTCATTCCTGCAGTCCACCCGGTAAAGGGCATAGTAAGAATTTCCCAGCACCCGAATGGTTTCATTTGTCCGGCCGATCTGCGCGTTAAGACGAATATCCCGCCATGCGATCAGTACAATGGCAAGGAGGCAGATCATCATCACAATAAAGAAAACGGTGGTAAATTGTCCAAGTCCGCCCAACAACGTATTATATGGAACTGTGAGGATCACCTGCCACCCATTTGACATCTCATAGTAATAAACCGCCCGGCGGTCATTATCAGGGGACCGCACATAAGCGTCATAATCTTCAAGCTCTCCGTTTTCCACCCTTTCCAGCAGGCCGTCTATATATGCCTGAATTTCCTCCTGCGGGTATCCCGTCAGGGTTGTATCATACCAGATCATCCTCCCGTTTTTATCACACAGATAAAAGGAGGCATTTTGAGGCAGATAGAAGCCGCCGGCTTCAAACTGAAAATTTTCCGGAAAAATATCAAACGCAATGACAATATCGTCAGTCACACATTTCTGCGCTACAGTGATCACCGGCCTGTCATAAATTATATCGGTATATACATCCGTAAAAATAACCTCTCCTTCCGCTTCCTCCGCCATCCGGTACCAGTTCGTCTGAGCATAATCATAGCTGTTGTCCCCTTCCCACGGATTCGCCGCAATGATTTTTCCGTTCATTACCGCATAAGGATCCACTCTGCCATCTCCTACGACAGCCTGCACCCTTTTGAAATACTGCAGGATCCAAAGCTCCTTCCGCTCGTCCTCCCATGCTTCTTCCTCCGCCAGTCTGTCCAGATTCAGCGTTCCAAAGGAAAGCAGCGTTTCATACACGGTCAGATTACTTCTCTCTTCAGCAGCATAGCTTCTTGCAAGAGATGTGCCCAGCTGCTTGGCATTCTTGAGCAGAGCACGGCGCAAAATCGCATAGCTGTTCAGCCCCAGCACAAGAAGGAAAAGAAACATGATAACATACAGGCGGACTTTCCGGTATGTCTGCGATATCCTTCCCGAAGACCTCTTATTTCTTTTCATCTTTCGCATCCCCTCATTTCTGCTTACAGCCCTGCACCGATAAATCTGCCATCAAATTCCTCTGCGCTTACAGGCCTGCTGTAGTAATATCCCTGCCCTGCATCACAGCCAAGCTCACGGATCAGCGCCTCATCCTCTTTTGTCTCCACGCCCTCCGCAACCGTTGCAATCCTCAGCCGTCTCGTCAGAGCAATCACCATTTCCATGACCGCCTTCTGCCGGAGGTTATTTCCCTGCGACACCTCCATCAGAAACGCCCTGTCAAGCTTCAGCTCGTCAATTTTCAAAGCCCCCATTACATTCAGAGAAGAATAGCCGGCTCCGAAATCATCCATGGATATCCGAAATCCAGCTTTCTGAAGCAGACTGATCCTTTCGTTCATTTCCTCCACATTCCCGATTGCCAGCCCTTCCAGAATTTCCAGTGTAATCAGCCCTGCTGGAATCTCATACCGGTCAACCAGCTCCTTCAGCCTTTCCGGATAATCCGCTTCATAAAACAGAAGCCTGGACTGATTCACCGAAATGGGAACCGGCCTGATCCCGCACTCCATCCAATGATGGATGTGGCGGCAGGCACATTCCATCACGTACATATCCAGCCTGGTGCAGAAGCCGTTCTTTTCAAACAGAGGGATAAAATCGTTAGGGAACATCATCTTCCCCTCGTCAGTAATCCACCTCACCAGCGCCTCTGCCCCGGCCAAGCTTCCATCTTTCAGGTTTATCTTTGGCTGCAGGTACAGCCGGAACTCCCCGTTTTCCAGCGCCTGGTGCATATGGCTTTCAATATAGTTTTCCCGCTTTTCCTTTTCATGAAGCTGGATGTCATAGAACCAGACATTGTCCTGATGGGTTTCTCCGGCCTTGTCCAGGGCGAACATCACCTGCGTCATCATGCGGGAGGACAGATCCCCGTTTCTTTCCTGCCCCTGCGTGCCTGTCACCCCGCAGTAAAACAGTATGTGATAGCTGCTTCGCTGCAGGAAAGGCGCATCCTTGATTCTGCGCATAATTTTATGAATTCTTTCTTCTATTTCTCTCCGGTCCGTGCTCATCAGAAAAAGATAAAAGAAATCTCCCGTCGCTCTGCCGTAAAATTCCTCCGGTGCAAGCTCTTTTCCCAGCAGCCCTCCAATATAACGAAGCAGCTGGTCCGCCTGTTGTCTGCCGAAAATTTCATTGATAAATTTGAATTGATATATATTCAGCACTGCCACGCTGAACTCCTCATTCCGTCCGCAGGCCTCCTCCATCTTTTTTGTAAATCCCGGAAGATTACAGCTTTCTGTGAGCGGATCCACATAGGCTGCCTGAATAAGCTGCCTGTTGTTATTTCGAAGCAGTCTGAATCCGGAAACAATTACCAAAAGACAGAAAGCCAGAATCAGAATAAAAACAGCCTGCGTTCCCGTAATGATCCAGTAGATGGAGCCCACCACTTCTTTCAACGGGTTTACACAGAGAAGATACCAGCCGTTCAGCCCGACCGGTTCCAGAAACAGCTTATACCTCGTGTTGCCCCTCCGGAACATGAACATACCGCTTTCTTCCTCTTCCATGACAGCCCGTATGCTTTCCTTCACCCGGTCAGTCAGATTGGGACTGCTGAAGATGTCTTCCATATCCTCCGGAATACTGCTTTCCCGGGAACGGACACGGAACATACCATCATTTCCGATCAGATGCACATAACTGTAGCCGTTCGGAATGAACTGTTCGGAAAAAAGCTCTCCCACGCGCGAAGCCAGATCCGCCGCGGCAAGCACGCCACGCAATTCCCCATCTACCGTTACAGGTACACAGACGACAAAAATTTCCCTCCCCATATTTTCGCTGTCATAAATATCAGATATCGCGGTTTCCCCCTCCCCTGCCCGTGCCAATGCTTCCTGCATGGGCTCAGGCAGCGTTTCATAGGATACTCCGGTCTCGTTCTCCTTACCTGCCGCTATCAGAATCCCGACATCCTTTCCGAAATATGCCATTCCGGGAAAATCATTTTTCTCCGTAACTTCACGCAGCTTTCCCGCAAGCTCCTCTTCATCGACAATATCACGCTCTTCCCAGAAGCTTTCCAATGTCTGCAAAATCTGAATATCGTTTTCAACCAGCCTGAGAAGATTACTTTTGTACTCAGCCGCCGCCATCCTGATCCGGGAATCCGTAGTGCTCTCAAGAATATCCTGAAGAAGAACATGAATCAGGCTGCCGCCTGCCAGCAGAATCACACTGACCACAACCGCAACAGCCGTAATCTTTCTCGACCGTTTCTGTAAGGATGTTTTTCCTGTTTTCGCTTTTTCCATTATGTTAACCCGTTATAAAGTGCACGCAGTCCTTTCCGGCCCGTTTTGCCATATATAATGCCCTGTCCGCATCGCCGTAGAGCTTCATCCAGCTGCCCTCCTTCGCTCCGAGCGCTGAGATTCCGATGCTGCACCTCGCTCCCACATCTGTTCCTTCCCACTGGATTTCCCGAATTTCTTCAACCAGCTTCTGCGCGTACCGCACAAATTCATCCTTTCTGCGCGCAGCCAGTATGACACCGAATTCGTCGCCTCCAAGCCGTCCCACTCTCGCTCCCCCCGGAGCGGAATTCCGCATCAGCTCCGCCACCTTTTCCAATACGTAATCACCGCACGGATGACCGAAACTGTCGTTAATCCGCTTAAAATTATCCATATCCAGCATGAGCATATACAGACACTCTCCCGCCTGCAGTTCGCCCATTTTTCTGCTTCCATAACTTTCCAGCGCGGTTTTATTGAGAAGCCTGGTAAAATTATCCATCTGCAGTTCCTTTTCCAGCTCCATAATGCGCTGCTTCTGACCCATTATGTCGAAAAGCATCCCGATTCCGACTTTGGGTGACGCATCGCCGCCCGTCTGCAGGATGAGATGCAGCTCAAACCAGCGCTCCTCCCCGCCCTTCACCGGAAGCAGGAGATCCCGCTTCTGATAGGGCTCTCCATTTCTGAGGTTTTCCATGCACAGCAACAGCTCTGTTTTATACTGCCGCTTCAGAGACCGGCTTTCCCGGATGAATTTTTCGGCGTCCCGGATCATACTGTCCTTTCCAAACACCTCTTCCCACTCACCGGAAAACCGCACCTCTCCTCCTGCAATATTCCATTCAAAGGCGATGAAATGGCCCCTCTGCAGAATCAGCGCATACTGCTCGCTGCTGAGGCTGAACTGCTTTCTGGATTCCTCTAACTGCCTGCTGATATCCACAATTTTCTGCTTCTGCAAAAGCTCCGTACGGATGTCGTGAAAACGGACAAAATAAATGACGAAACAGACCACAGCCGTCAGAGAATAGTTAAACAGAACGCCAGTATCCTTTCCTCCTGCCACGAACATATAAGGGATCAGCAGCGCGAAATTCAACACCAGATTGCATACCGCATACCACGGCTTCATCACGCCCAGCGCGGAAAACGCCACCAGCGGTGTGATCGCCATGATTTTTCCAAGGGAAACGGATCTGTTTATATCATATATGTTAAACAGCGTCTGCCACAACAGGAGAATGCTTCCCGCCGCCAGCGTCAGACCGTATCTGATCTTCATTTTCAGCTTCAGCAGTCTGTCAGCCAAAAGGTATCCCAGGCATACCATGAACAAAAACAGATAAAACGAAAAATAAATCCGGTTGTTCAATGTCTGAAGCCCGGACCTGGAAAGAAATACAACCCGCATCATATTAAAGAATTCCGCAGCGACAGCGAAAAAACTGACAGCGGTCATCACAACCCCATTCACCCTCACCGCTTCTTCCAAAAAATCCTGCTCAAGTCTGGCTGGAATATACTGCTCCTTCATCTGTTCCAACTCCATAAATACTGAGGGCAGAACAGGCCGCCCATTTTCTGTCTGTTAATAGAATAATATCAAAATTCGGTAAAGCTTTCAAGATTTTTGGCGGAAAGCACACAGAATAAACACAGAATATACATAATTCAGCGGTATGCTGTTCATTGTTCAACAACAGTATACCGCTGAATACAAAATATCAGAAATAAAGCTGTTCAAATTCCTCCGCAGGTACCGGACGGCCAAAATAGTACCCCTGCATCACTTCGATTCCCAGCTGCCTGACAGCCTCATATTCCTCCCGCGTTTCCACTCCCTCCAGACAGACCTGACGGCCTATGCTGTGACAAAGCTGCGTAAGAGAAGGAACAAACGCGGCCTGTTCATCGTCCCGCGTTGTACTTTTTACAAAAGCCTTATCAATTTTTATCATCTGAAATGGAAATTTCTGCAGGGACAGCAGTGAGGAATAGCCGGAACCGAAGTCATCCATGGCAAGGCTTATCCCCGTTTTCTGCAGCTTCAGAACAGTTTCTTCATTCACCCGGCTGCCGGATACAGGCCAGGACTCCGTCAGTTCCAGTATCATGTTCTTTGCAGGAAGGCCGAGCCGCCGCAGCGTAGCCTGCGCGAACCACTCCATATCTGCCTTTTCAAGATACCGGCACGACAGATTAACGCTCATCCGGAAATCCGGCTGAAGGGCACACCACTTTTTGCATTGCTTCGCGGCTTCCCCGAAAACCCACTTCCCCAGCTCAACAATTTTTCCATTTTCTTCCAGCACAGGGATAAATTCATCCGGGCACACACTGCCATACTTTCCACAGCTCCATCTTGTCAGGGCTTCCGCCCCGTACAGGGTTTTGGAGCTTGTACGGATCTGAGGCTGGTAATGGATGCAGAAGCCGCGGAAATTATTTTCTATACTGTCCCGAAGGAGAAAGTCAAGGTCTGGTCTGGATGGTTGCCTCATACGCGTCCCCCGTTCTGGTGGATATTGGAGTTTATGTTTTCATTTTTCAGCTTTCCACGAAATGTGTTGTTTTAAACAGTTTATTCTCTGATAAACGCCGGCCGGTTATCGTCTGTTGAGAAATAAGCATTGTCCCCACTTTAAGAATTTATTGAAGAAACCCGAATTCGTATCCTGCTTTTCCGGTCAATTTTATTTTTCTTCGCATCATCAATTCCATTTTTCTTTTTCCATTTAAATCCGAACCGCCCAGCATCGAATGATTGTCTCCTGTATTTCTTACATAAATCGTCGTCGGAAATGGAATCTCAGCCAATGGCCTTCCAATATCCTTTAAGTAACCTGGAATATACCGATGCGATTTTCTGATAATCCATTTTTCTTTAAGGCTGTCGTCCCATAAATTCTCCGGAAGTCTGTCCGGAAGGTCCTCCACTGAATAATTTACTATCGAACACGATCCGCATATTCTGTAAGGCGCCAGAATTTTTTTCATGAAAGAACTACCATCTTCATATATATATCCATATCTGCTAACAAATCCATTCTGACCAGGATGAGAATTTACGTATTCTGCAATACGATTTGACACAATATCATCCGAATCAACCAGCATAGTATATCCTCCTCCGAGGAGCCTGATTTTTTCGGCGATCATTGACACCTTCCAGCCTTTGTCAAGCATCATTTCTTCCTTTGTCTTTGGAACCGGCTGATCCGAGATAAGAAACTCAAGCCTGCCGTCGTATTTCCCGTATAGTTCCGGGATATCATGACAGGCCACAAAAATTCTGAACTCCGGGTCCGTTTGTCTGTAAACCGATTCCAGAGTTCTGTTGAAAACTCTGGTTACATTCTCCCAATCGTTTGATGCTTTTTTTGAGCGAAGCGGTATTCCAAAATAGATCATGATTATATTCCTTTTTTGCTGTATTGATTCTTACTTTTCATTTGTCAGAACAGTCAGTTTACTGACCCCGTTCCATAACGCCGCCGTTTCTGAAAATGAAGACCAATAGCTTCCATATATTTCTGCCGATCTGCTGAGACAGACCAAATCCAGCAACGCATCTTTTATTCCCTGCTGACTCTTCCTGTTCAAGACTTTATTTCCCGTTGTAATAATATGATCTTCAAACCTTTTCTTTAATTTATCCTCTTCGCTTTTGGAGTCTGTTGACAAAAAAAATGTATTAACTCCCTGGTCTAAAAGTTCATCCATTTTATCTATAAACAATTCAGTCGGAGACATCTGAATTGACCGGATATTATCACCGCGTCTGATATGAAAGCCGACATATCGGGAACCTTTCGGGATAATTTTCTCAGCTTTGTTCATTATTTCTTCGACAGGCTTAAATATTTTATAGCTGTCTACATTCGCAAACTGGTGAGGTGTTGCTATAAATACTTTCTGATTCTTTTTAATCGCTTCTTTTATCTCAGGCAAATTTTTCTCGGTTACGTTCTCAAATGCCACATCGCTAAGCTTTTTTGAAAGAATTCTGTTTATCCGCCTGCTAAGTCGGTTAACTCTTACATTTCTGATACGAATTCCCTCCGGCACTTCAAATAACTGTTCAAATCTGCAGTTCAATGCTTTATTTAACTGCCAGATGATTTCCAGTTCCGTATGATATTTTTTTGCCAGATTATATGCAGAGGCAATCCCCCGCATCCGATTACATAATCCACTGGATGCTTCAAACTGGATCATTTATTTATTTCCTTCCTGACTCTGACGGGAAATTCTTTTTGTTTTCAAGATATTCTTCATTTTCCGTCTGACGGCACCCACCATCTTTTCAAGTCTGTATTTTTCTTTTATCTCCAGCCTCTTAAGCGAGGAAATATCTGAAACCACTTCTTTATAAATATCCCTCTTCTGAATTTCATCAGCCGGAATAAGGTCCCCATATTTATCTAAAAGATAGATGTACTTTCGATAAATATTGACTTTCAAAAAATAAAATGTATTCTCTGTCACCCCGCAAAGTTTATATTTGTCTCTGGTTTCCCCGTAACTGTTTTCCAACAGTTCAATTTCACGATACGCATCTCCAGAGGTTCTGATAATCTTATACTGTTTCCGGCTGACTGATTCCAGGTTGCAACAGTTATATACATACAAACACTTATTCAATAAAAAAAAAGTTCCCGACTTACATATAAAATCATCGTTAAATTTTACATCCTCTGCACGTTTGAGGTTTTCATCAAATCTTATATTTTCATTTCTCAGCAGTTCCAAATTATATACTTTATTCCACACATAATGGAAAGCAGGCGCCTGTATCTTTTCTTTTATTTCTATTAACGCTCCGGCATCATATTTTCCCCTGATTCTATATGGAAAATTATGAGGAATCATTATCCCATGTATATGCCTTGCTTTATAACCATACATCAAACAGTCTACCTGATTTCTTTCGATTTCCCGCATTATGAGTTCTATCGAATCATTCCTGCCGTACCAGTCATCTGCATCCACAAAAGCAATATACTCCCCGGTCGCTGTCTCCATTCCTCTCTGTCTGCTTGCCGCCGGTCCCTGGTTAACCTCATTTTTTACTCCAGTGATCATGCTGTATTGACTGGCGTATGACTCAATGATATTCTGTGTACAATCTTCAGACGCATCGTTAACCACAATTATCTCAAAGTTATCATATGTCTGTCTTAAAATGTGGTCCAGACATTTTCCCAAATATTTTTCTGCATTATATGCAGGAATTACAATTGATAATTTAACCATGTATTCTATAGTCCAGCAAATGTTTGACAGTTTTTTATCTAATGCTCTTAAAACAACCAACAGCATTACAGAAATAGACCAGCGATTATCCGAACGTGCCATAACCCAACTGAAAAGAGCAAAATATCCTGCAACAACAAGAATAACGATTAAAAATAGATTCATAAGTTTCTCACCAGTTCATTTCAGCTATTCATCCGCCCAACGAAATTTCTTCACTTTTGGGGAAATCCTGTCTCCTCCGTCCGCATAACGGCTGCAGAATGCCATAGTCAAAAAGAATATCAGGATTCTGTAGTCATAATTTCCTCTGGTAATAAACCGCTTCCATAATTGCCATGCCAAATATTTCATCTGTACGCAAGTTTACAAAATAGTCTGCTATATAATGAATCTGCCACATCTCGTCATACTTTACTTCAGAAATGTATACAATCTGATCTCCGATGCCCAGCTTCTGGACTTTATCATAAAGCTTATTCTCCAACAGTCCCCGTCCTACCATAAGAAGCTTTTTGTTTTTATGCCGGATCTTTGTAAAAATATCCAGCATCTCCAACGGATGTTTTTCCGGCTGCATTCTCGCTACAAAGCTGATTATCAGATCATTTTCCTGAAATCCCCATTTTTTTCGAATTTCGTTCCGATCATACTTCTCATAATCCTGTTTTAACGCTTCAGAATCCAGTCCTACCGGAGCCACCAGACAGTCCCTGACTCCCAATTTTGCCAGTTCTTCTTTTGCATCGATAGTTTTTGCAATTACCCTCACATTTTTATACACCTTCAGTGTTGTCTCCCGAAACACTCTATCCATCAACATGCTCTTAAAATTTTGCTGAAAACTATGCGCAATACCTACATAAGGAATAAATGTGATTCTGTTTCTTTTACAAAATCTGTACAATTTTGGAATAATAAGTTGTGTGTCAGAAAAAAACGAACGCCACATCTGAATTTTCGTCTATCAAATTAACATTTAACATTCCATGAGGTCCATAAGCTTTTGTTGGAATATATCTGATTGTAAGCTTTCCAAACCTTTCAGTTTCCATCCCATCTACTGAATTCAGAGGAACACATTTATAGACCGTAACCTCATTTCCATGAGAAGCCACTGCTTTACCCAATCCTATTTCCTGTGAGTGATAGAACCCTTTTCGTCCAAAATTCCCCACAATCGGAACAATAACTGCAACTTTCATTCTTTTCTGCAGAAGCGTTTATCTGCTTTCTTTCCTTCCTGTCTTTCAATAAAATCAATAATAATCTTATTCATACGCTCATTATTGGAAACAAAAGGAACAGGAGTAAACTCACCAATATGCCGAATATGAAACTTCAATTCTTCTTTACTGGTCGCCTGAAGCACATACCCTTTCTTTGCAAACAATTCTGACAATTCCATTTGATGATCATCATAGTGCTCGTCATACACTGCCATGCGTGGGAAAATAATAACTTTTTTTCTTTTTTTCAGGCAGGCAGTTACTGTTCCTGTTCCGGCATGCGTTACAACAAGATCACACTCATCAATCATTTTCTTAAAATCTTCATCTGCAACCATATCAAAGCATTTGTAATAGGAAGATTCATAATGGTCAAACCCTACCTGCGCTATTATCTGATTTCCATCCAGCACACCTTCACTGCACAACTCATCAATTATGTTAAATAATCTTGTAAACTTTTTTTCGGACATGGAACCAATTGTAACCAATACCTTCATTAATAAATTGCCCCTCCATATACCGCTCTGGGGTAATACTTTTTCAGCTCTTCCCACTGAATAATGAACAGATCCGCAAATTTGTAAACGAATAGTCCTGTTTTACTTGGCATTGTCATTCTTACAAAGCTTTCAATATAAATTACCTTTTTACGGAAAATTTTCCCGATCACACACATAGGGATCGCTACGGCCGCGCCAGTAGTCAAAATAATATCCGGTCTTTCTCTAAAAAAAACGATAAACTGTTCAAACACCATCTTTAACATACGAAACAACATTGCTGCTCTGTTTTTCCGAACCAAATCCGATACTATGTAACGTCTTTGTTTCATCGCTTCTGTAGCTTTGGTCCGGGTCACAACATAGAAACAATCATATCTTTCGGAAATTCCTTTTAGTTGTCTTATCTGTTCCAAATGTCCTCCCGACGACGAAATCAGGCAAATTTTCTTTCTACACATTTGTTTCTCTTTCTTGTATAATAACTCAATATAAACGTTTTATTGTCCACACTGTTCTCCTGCTTCTGTAAAAGACAAAATAAAAGGCTGCAACCATATACAAACTTATGATTGCAGCCGGACGACCATATACATTCCGCTACAAATGCATCTCAGGTTCCAAAGCTTTGCGTCCCTGCATTTCTGCAGGTTTGCCTTTCAAAATATGTACTTATCTGCCAAACCATTCCGTTTTCGCAGAGTATCTTACTCTGCGAAAACAAACAACTTAGCCATTACCGTCCCTTTCTGCCAGTTTGTCTGCGGTCAAATATACAGAAAGAAGATTCATATTTCTTCTTTTCTGTTCCAGGGAAGGATGAACGTAACGGTTCAGTGTTATATTGACGTTGGCATGTCCCAGAATCTCACTGAGGCTTTTTAGGTCAAATCCCAATTCCACGCAGCGAGTGGCAAACGTGTGGCGAAGTGAATGAAAGTTTGCATCCGATATTCCGCATGCTGCTGTAATGGCCTTAAAACGGTTCTGCAAGGTTCTCGGCTCTATAAAATAATTTTCTTTTCCTGTGAGAAAAAAGCTGTCATCAGATTTCCGATATTTAACAATCATACAGGAAAGTTCATCTGGAATGGGTATACTTCGAATGGAACAGCTGCTTTTCGGAGATGAAATAAGTATGGTCGTTTTTGGAGGTTCCGTGTTGCGGCATTGAATCCTCTGCATTGTTTTCCTTATTTGTATTATCTTTTCTTCAACTGAAATATCCATCCATTTTAAAGCGCAGATTTTTCCAATCCGTATTCCTGTATACAGACAGAGTAATATTCCGAGATTGCATGGCGTAAGATGTTTATACAGATATAGACTTAATTTGTGTTGTTCAGGCAAGCTTAAGATCCTAAGCGGACGATGGGTCTGACCGACAGACGGCCAGTCTCGGATTACATTCTCAAAGCTGTTTTTTTCAGAAATAAATCTGTAGATGGACTTCAATACAGTTAAAATATCTGATATTGTTTTGGATGCCAGTCCTGATTCATTCTTTTCGTCGGGCTGAAGAAGCGAATTACAAAAAGCCAGAATATCAGTGCTGTTAATATCTGACATATCCATCTCCTTAAAATAAGGAAGCAGATGAACGTCAATGATATTCCTGTATTTTACAATACTGGATTCTTTTAATCTGGGTCCAACGCTTTCCATCCATAGTTCACTTGCTTTACAAAAGCTTTCCGAAGTGCTTTCCTTTTTGGGTTTCATATTTAGCTCCCTGGTTTGAATTTATGTTTTACAACAATATTGATGTTAACTAAATCGATGTAAAAACAGAAACCAGCTTTTTCTTAGTAGTTATAGACTTAAAATCATTTACCGTTCGTGCTCTTTTAAGGCATTTCGAGGAGAAAACTTGACAAATCAGAAAGAGAACTGTAAAATCTTTTTATATTAATGGTTTATAAATAACTTTTCGCAGAGTAAGATACTCTGCGAAAACGGAATGGTTTGGCAGATAAGTACATATTTTGAAAGGCAAACCTGCAGAAATGCTGGGACGCAAAGCTTTGGAACCTGATATGTGGCCATCTGACTGCTGCATAAGGTCGTCCGGCCGCAATCAATTTCTTTGATTGTGGTCTTTTTATTATATCGGACGGAAAGGGCTTTCCCCCTGCCAGCCTTTTCAGAGAGCGCATAAAAGGACGGATATATTAATGAAGGATCTTCTTATTACCGGCTGCACGAACTACATAAAGGATGATATGCTGGAGAAGCTGATCGACGATGTCCGGGTAGTTGTTGCCGGAAAGAATTGTGTGCACCGTCCCGGCCGGCGGTTTTACCGGACGTTTCCCGGAGAGGATTCCTTTAACCAGCTGTTCGACGTTTATTCCTTCAGCTCAGTTCTGTTTGTGTCAGGCTTCGCTGACGGCGGAGACGGTTATCAGGATGAGCTTCGTGAGCTGGAAAGGACGCTCCTTCAGTCCATTCATTCTCATGTGGATAAATTCATTCTCCTTTCCTCCGAAGAAAGCCAGAACTATGTTCCGGTGATCGGAACAGGGGGAATCGAGGTGGACCGCGACTATTGCGACAGCCGCAGCCTGTGTGCAGGAGAGCTGGAGGCTCTGTGCCGCTTTTATGCGTCCAAAACCTCGCTGAAAACGATTGTATTACGGCTTCCTCATCTGGCGGACGCTTCCAACGAAGACAATTTTCTGGGTTCCATTTTCAAACAGGTTAATCAGAAGAAAAAAGTTCTCCTGCCTTACCGGGCGCAGGACAGGCTTGACTTTATCAGTCAGCGCGATCTGGCAGACCTGATCAGCCGGATTGCGGAGGAGGATGACGATGTCTCTGATTCCTTTTCCGTATGCAGCGGCTATCAGCACACCTTTGGCGATCTGGAAGCCATACTGAGAAGCATTGACCCTCAGGTGAAAATCCTGTATGAAAAAAATGCCGATGTCATCAACAGGGAGGATTACCCTCACAGACTGCGTAAGGAATACGGATGGATCCCCAAAGATGACGTGATGGAACAGATTCTGGACTTCTATGAGAAATACACAAAGGGTTCCGGCAGAAGCCGCAGAACTCTGAGTGACCTGGCGGAGGCGCTTCTAAACAGGAGCGGACGCCTGACCGGCTATCTGGAGATGGTTGTCGTATTCATCCTTTCCGAGCTGCTTCATCACTTTCTTGGAAACGATGTTTATTTCCGGTTTGTTGATGTGAGACTGTTCTTCATCGTCATCATGGGCACTGTTCACGGAATCCGAATCGGCGTGGTATCCGCCGTTCTTTCCTGCATCGCCCTGTTTTTCCAGTACATGAATCAGGGCGTGGACTGGACATTATTGTTCTATAACGTAGAGAACTGGATTCCGTTTATGATTTACATTATGGCCGGTTCCGTAACCGGCTATGTCAAAAACAAAAAGACGGAAGAAATCCGCTTCTCTCAGGAAGAATATACTCTTCTGCGCGACAAATATATATTTCTGAATGAAGTATATCAGAGCACGATGGAAAATAAGGGTGAGTATAAAAAGCAGATTCTGGGCTTCAAGGACAGCTTCGGCCGCATTTTTGACGCAGTGCAGAAACTGGATAATATTCTTCCCCAGGGGATTTTCCTGGAAGCGCTTCTGATCATGGAGGATATTCTTGAAAACCACAGCATCGCTTTCTATTCTGTGGACCGTTATGAGCACTTTGGAAGACTTGTGGCCTGTTCTAACCAGCTTCAATCCAGGCTTCCGAAATCTGCCGTCCTTGACGAAATTGGAGAGCTGTTCCGGACAGTAAAAGCCGGAAATGTCTATAAAAACACGAATATGACAGACGGTATGCCGGTTTATGCAAACGGAATCTTTCGTGATGGAAAACTGGTTCTTTTCGTTGTTATTTATGATGTAACTTCGGAACAATACGGTATGAATTATATGAACATGTTCCGTATCCTGTGCGGCCTGGTTCAGACCGCTTTTCTGCGTGCTCTGGAATATACGGAGCTGACTGAAGAGCAGACTTATTATCCTGATACCAATGTCATGCGTTCCAACCGTTTTATGGAACTTCTTTCCGTTCAGGAGGAAATGAAGGAACGCCTGATTGCCGAATATGTCCTTGTCCGTCTTGATGAAACGGATAAGCAGAAGGTCAGCAATACCCTCTCCCGTATCGTCCGCACGACTGACATAATCGGAGAAGGTTCGGACGGCAGGCTTTATCTGCTTCTGACACAGGCGAACAGGGAAAATTTCCGTTTTGTGGAAAATCGTCTTGCCGCCACAGGGCTGCGCTACCGAGTGACAGAGAAAGTAGGTGGGTAAATGCTTTTTTTTCCTGTATTGGTTCACTGTATCCTCTGTCTGGCAGCGTTTCTTCTGATGAAGTCCGGTATTTTGAAAAGCAGTTCCGCAGTTATGCCGATTGTTTTTTTCATCCCGGTGTTCGGTTTTCTCTGCCTGTTCGTCCTGGAATGGGAATCCAGGGGAGATCAGGAAAGCAAACGAGAAGTCGGCATTGAGAAGCTGAAAATCAATGATGAAATTCACAGAAGCATCCTGATGGAGGAGGAACCAGCAAGAGATCTGATCGTTCCCCTGCAGGAAGCTCTTCTGATCAACGATGCCTCCACGAGGCGACAGCTGATCATGGATATCCTGTACCATGATACCGGCGAATATGTAGATGTTCTGAATAAGGCGCGGATGAATGACGATGTGGAGGTGGTTCACTATGCGACCACCGCCATGGTTGAGCTGCAGAAGGATTATGAGGAGCAGCTTAAAACCGAACGTGCAGCCTGGGAGGATGAAAAAGACTCCCCCGCCCTTTCCTGCGTCTATCTTCGTACGCTGGAGGCCTATATAGACAGTGGCCTGTTGGAAGGAAACATGAAAAGAAGCCGGCAGCTGGAGCTGGATGAGCTCCTGGAATATAAAATCCGTCACGACGATAATACGGAGGAGGAAGAGCTTTCTCTCTACCAAAGACGCTTTGACAACTCTCTTTCTCTGGAAGAATATACAGCCGCTGATACCTGCGCGGAGCATGTGCTGAACAAATGGCCGCAGATGGAGGAAGGTTATCTGATGAACATCCGGCTCGGCATACAGCGCAGGGAACGGGAGCGGATCGGCCGGATGCTCGGCCTGATCGAAGACCGGAAGATTTATCTTTCTCCGGACGCAAGAAAGACGGTAGAATTCTGGAAGGACGACAATGGCAGGCAGAAGACAGAACAGGCTACAGAATAAAAAACATTTTCGGATCCTCTTTGGCAGAATGCAATGGGCAATGCTGCTGTTTTTTCTGATGATTGCAATATTAATTATTGAAAGGCGTAACATTGTATACAGCTCTACAGACCGGAATCCCGACATACTGGATCAGAGCGTTTTTACGGAAGAAGTTTTCGAAAAGGAGCCGGAGTGTCTGGTGATCTGGGACAGTTCTGTGGCGGCGTCCATCGAGGCAAGGCAGCAGATGTATGATGTATTAACCCAGATGCGGATTTCTTTTGAAGAACAGGATATGGCTACAAACAGCGCTCTCCTGCTTTCTCCCTATGAGAATGTGGTGATCGCGCTGGATGATTACGATGTGTTCGGAGAACAGATCTTTGATCTGTTTGACGCTGTGGAGGATGGGTTAAATCTTCTGGCGGTCTGTCCTCCGTCCTCATTGGCGTATTTCTCACTGATCATGGGAAATATGGGGATCCGGGAGCTTGGATACGAACAGTATACGGTAACCGGCCTCCGGTTCTGTTCAGACTTTATGGTGGGCGGCCGGTTGCAGGATTATGAGATCACTGACCCCTACGATTCCGCCAGTACGGTCGCCCTGTATGATGACTGCGTCATCCACCTGGTGAGCGCGGATGAAAGAGAGATGCCGATCATCTGGGAGTATTCTCCCGGTAAGGGAAAGGTGGTCGTAAATAACCTGAACTACTTTGAAAAAGCGTACCGCGGCTTATACGCTGCTTCCTACAGTCTGCTCTCCGATGTCTGTGTCTATCCGGTAATCAATGCCTCCGCATTCTATCTGGATGATTTCCCCTCTCCCGTTCCAATCGGTGAAGGAGAATATATCCAGCGGGATTATAACATGGATATCGGCACCTTCTATACCAACGTCTGGTGGCCTGATGTCAAAGCCCTGGCTGAAAAGTATGGCGTAAAATATACAGGGGTTGTTATTGAAAACTATTCCGATGAGAACCAGGCCCCGCTGGAAGGGAACGGAGACATTCAGCGTTTCCGTTATTTCGGGAACGATCTGCTTGACATGGGCGGGGAAATCGGATTTCACGGTTATAATCATATGCCTCTGGTTTTGGAAAATTTTGATTACAAGGATGAATTTGACTCTTACAAGCAATGGAAAAGCGCTGACGATATCCGTGCTTCCCTGCAGGAGCTGAACCGTTTCTGTAGTCTCGTCTTTCCTGACGAAACATTTCAGGTATATGTCCCGCCGTCCAATATCTTATCAGAGGAAGGAAGGGCGATTTTAGCAGAAGATTTTCTGGATATCAAAACGGTGGCCGGTATCTATTTTGAAGGAGAATTTGAATATACGCAGGAATTCGAGGTGGCTGAGGATGGGATCATAGAGACGCCGCGTGTTATTTCCGGCTATATCATAGATTCCTATATGGAGATTGCCGCTCTCTCCGAACTGAACATGCACTTCGTCAGTTCCCATTTCCAGCATCCGGATGATGTGCTGGATGTTGACCGTGGCGCCGCGCTGGGATGGGAAGCCATGCGGAACCGCCTGGATGAATACATGAGCTGGCTGTATACGGCCGCCCCTGGCATCCGGAATCTGACGGGAACTGAAATCGCCGGAGCGGTACAGAGATATTACTGGCTGGATACTGAAGTGGAACAAGGGGACGATGAAATTGTAGTCCGTCTGGCAAACTTTCAGGATGAAGCCTGGCTCTTTGTCCGGATCAATGAAGGGACCGTTTCTGACGTGCAGGGCGGGACGCTGACGGAGTTATCCGGCAATCTCTATCTGCTGGAGGCCCATGAAAAGGAAATTCATATAGGGCTGGAAGATGCTGCATGACGCTCCTGTCCTTTTCAGCCCGCTTAATTCTGGGAGGTTTTTATGGGAAGAAGAAGTAAATTTCGCTTTTTTCCTGTTATCATGATTTGTATCGCATTTGCGTTACTCTCCTTTGCGCTTATTGGCCAACAATACTATGGGACTTCTTCTCAGGACAATCAAGTTCCCATTCTGTCTATTGACAACTTTCAGTCTGGTGGTCAGGATGAAGAAAGTAGTTTTCAAAAGGATTGTCTTGTCCTGATTAACAGTTCAGAAGAATATTCTGTTCTTGCTGAAGAGGATATTCGCGCTTTGTTCGGTCAACTTAAAGTAGATGCAGATTTTGTAGATGTCTCTATAGAAAACATTCCTTCTCTGAATAACTATACCAAAGTTGTTACAGCGCTTGTAGAGTATAGTGTGTTGGGAGAACGCGCATATGACCTGATGGACTGGGTATTTGATGGTGGCGGACTTATGGTCTATTTTCCCCCTCAGGGTGATCTTTTCTTTCGTGCTTTAGGTGCTCAGATGGGTATTCAGGAATCTGGATGGGCGATGTATGAAACCACTGGTATTCGCCTAAAAACAGATTTGCTACTTGGCGGTCAGGGAAAAGACTTTTTTATCAATGAATCTTTTGAGTCTTCACTTACTCTGGACTTGACCTCAGACTGTATTATTCATATAGTGAGCGCCAATGAGCGTGAACTTCCAATACTATGGGAACGCCAGCATGGTGATGGTAGAATTGTATTTATGAATTTCGGAATTATGGGAAAAGCCTATCGTGGTATCTATGCTGCAGCTTACAGCCTTCTTTTTGATGCTTTCTGTTGGCCTGTTATTAACGCAAGTTCATTTTATTTGGACGACTTTCCCTCACCTGTTCCAGCCGGCACAAATGCTTATATTGAGAAAGATTATGGAATGAATATTTCAGATTTCTACATCAACATCTGGTGGCCGGATCTTTTAGAACTTGCAGAAAAATATGGTATTCGCTATAGTGGTATGATCATTGAGAATTATTCCGAAGAGTTGGAAGCTCCATTTGAAGTGAATATGAATACTCAAAGGTACAGCTATTTCGGTTCCGATCTATTACAAAATGGTGGAGAAATCGGCTTACATGGTTATAATCACGTACCCTTGTGCCTTGAGAATTTCGAAACAGAAGTCATTGGAGAAACAGGCCTCAGTCAATCATATGAATATGACTATTGGAAATCAAAAGAAAATATGCGTGCTTCTATGGAAGAACTCGTCCGTTTTACTTCAGACCTGTTTCCTGATGCTACGCTTCAGGTTTACGCACCCCCTGCAAATATACTTTCTGCGGATGGTCGGCAAATGCTCGTGGAAGATTTTCCACAAATCAAAGCAATTGCTGGAGTATATACAGAAGGAAATCTGGGATATGCCCAAGAATTTGAAGTTGCGGCGGATGGTATTATAGAAATTCCACGTATTATTTCCGGACTGGTTATCAATCCCTTTATGGAAATTTCTGCTTTATCGGAACTAAATCTGCATTATGTTAATTCTCACTATCAAACTCCTGACGAAGTTATGGATGCAGATTATAACGCTCAAGCGGGATGGGAATCCATGAAGGAACATTTTACAGAATATCTTGACTGGCTCTATACATCCGCCCCCGATATCCGGAATCTGACCGCCTCGGAAATGGCCGGAGCGGTCCAGCGCTACTACTATCTGAATGTGGAACAGGAAGTGACGGAGGACGAAATCATCCTGGAGCTGACCAACTTCCAGGATGAAGCCTTTCTTTTCCTCAGAATCAACGAAAGGCCTCCGGAAGATCCGGAAACCTGTATCACCGGCGGAACGCTTCAGGATATGGGCGGAGGCCTATATCTCGTTACCGCCACCGCGGATCACATCGTGATTGAGCGGGGAGACGCTTAATGCGGACAGCCTTTGGAGCTGCTTTCGCGGAAAAAGAGGGAACATATGCGTATCTGTGTCATTCTTGAAGGGTGCTACCCTTATGTGACAGGAGGCGTATCCACCTGGATGCACCAGTATATCAAGGCCATGCCGGAGCATGAATTTGTGCTTCTGACGATAGGAGCTTCCTCCGAAGACAGAGGGAAATTTAAATATGAACTGCCTGAAAATGTTGTGGAGGTACAGGAAATTTTTCTGCAGGATGCCCTGAAGCTTCCTTCCGATGGTAAGAAATATAAATTTGTCGGCGAGGAACTGCAGGCCCTCACGGATTTCGTACACTGCAAAAGTCCGGACTGGGAAGTGCTGTTTGGGATGTACAACGATAAGAAAATTTCTCCCATGTCCTTTCTGACCAGCCAGGAGTTTTTAAATATTTTGATCAGGGTCTGTGAGAAGGACTATCCTTACACAGCCTTCTCCGACATGTTCCACACGCTCCGCTCCATGTTTCTGCCCGTCCTGTACACCATCAGCCAGTATATCCCCAGGGCGGATATTTATCATGCCATCGCTACCGGCTACAGCGGCCTTCTGGCAAGGCTTGGGAGCTATAAATACCATGCTCCGTTTATGCTGACCGAGCACGGAATCTATACCCGGGAGCGGGAGGAAGAAATCATCCGCGCCAGATGGGTTCCCGCCGCGTTCAAACGGTTTTGGGTAAGCTTTTTTTACATGCTTTCGGATGCTATCTACAGTAAGGCGTCCATGATAACCAGCCTGTTTGACAATGCCAGGAAAACGCAGATCGAGCTGGGATGTGCTCCGGAACGCTGCAGGGTCATCCCCAACGGGATTCATTTCGAACGGTTCTGCAATATTCCGCTGAAAAAGGCGGATGGCTGGGTCGATATCGGCGCCATTGTGCGCCTGGCACCGATCAAGGATATTAAGACGCTGATTTATTCCTTTTATGAACTCCGGTTCCGTATGCAAAACGTCCGTCTGCATATCATCGGACCGGAGGACGACGAACAGTACGCCAAAGAATGCTATGAGCTCGTTGATCAGCTCGGGGTGCAGGAAGTGATCTTTACAGGCATGGTCAATGTTCTGGAATATATGGAAAAGCTGGACTTCACCATTCTCACGAGCATCTCCGAAGGTCAGCCCCTCTCCGTGCTGGAATCCTTTGCGGCAGGCCGTCCCTGTGTGACCACGGACGTGGGCTGCTGCCGGGAACTCTTAAACGGCATGGAAGGCGATGAACTGGGATGTGCCGGCTTCTGTGTGCCTCCCATGGAAAGGGAAGCGCTCTGCAACGCCATGGAACGCATGAGCACCCGAACGGAGGAGCGCTATCAGATGGGCCAGATTGGGAAGAAGCGCGTGGAGCTTTACTATCGTCATAACGACATGATTCGAAACTATGGAAGCGCATATGCAGAGGTGATGAAAAATTGGCAGGAATCGGATTCTCACTGAAAAAACTATTTTCAAAAAAGGGGCTGTTCAGCATGTGCCGCGCTTACGGCTACGCAGGCCTGATCTGTGCGGGTCCCATGATCCTTGGCGTGGTGCTGCTCGTCAGCGTCGCCTTTCTGTCGCAGCTTGCCGGTATGTCCAGGCATGACAGAGAGCTGTTGAACTGTATGCTCACCTATTGTCTTCTGGCCTCTCTCACTACCACCAGTATATTCAACATGACGGCCACCCGCTATGTATCCGATATGCTGTATGAGGAAAAGCCGGAAAGGATCATTCCAAGCCTGTATGGAAGCACCGCGATCCTGCTGGTCGGCGGCTGCCTGATCTGGGCTGTTTTCCTTCATTTTTCCGGCGTGCTGACGGTCTATAAGCTGCTCTGTCTGTGGTTCTATGCCATCCTGATTGTGGTGTGGATGGAAATGAACTATCTGACCGCGCTGAAGGACTATAAGGTTCTGGTACGGGATTTCGCCATTTCCCTTGCCTGCGGCCTTCTGCTGGCCCTTCTGATGGTATTGCTGCGGAGAGTGACCATTACGACGCTGTTCCTCTGCGTAATCCTGGCCTACGGCCTTTTGATGGCGTTGTACTACAGGCAGCTTCTGAAATATTTCCCCCGCAGCGAGGGAAGCCGCTTTTCCTTTCTGCGCTGGCTGGATAAATACCGTTCGCTGGCCTTCACGGGGATTTTTGTCAATCTGGGGCTGTTCGCGCACCTGGTCATCATGTACTTCGGGCCGCTTCAGGTGCAGGTGGAAGGGCTGTTTTACGGGGCTCCCATGCATGATGTTCCCGCCCTCTGCGCCTTTTTCTCCATCCTGATCACCACCATCAATTTCGTGACCTCGGTGGAGGTGCGGTTCTACCCGCTGTATCGGAACTATTACAGTCTGTTTAACGATAACGGTTCCATCCGCGATATTGAACAGGCGGAGGATGAAATGCTTTCCGTGCTCCGTCAGGAGCTTGCCTTTAACGCACACAAACAGTTAATCACCACTCTTCTGTTCATCGTGATCGGTTCCATCGTGCTGGAGCTTCTGCCGCTGGGCTTTAACGATACTTCTATGGGAATCTACCGTCTGCTCTGCGCAGGATACGGGCTTTATGCCATCAGCAACACCATCATGCTGATTCTTCTGTATTTTGAGGACTATACCGGCGCCCTGCTCGCCACTTTTTCCTTTGCGGCGGTCAGCATTATCGGTACGATTCTGCAGATTCTGTTTAGCCAGATCAATTACTACGGGCTGGGCTTTCTTGCAGGAGGCCTGTCCTTTTACCTGGTAAGCTGGATCCGTCTGGAATGGTATACCAGAAGGCTTCCCTACTATCTTCTGTGCAGGGGGGCGCTTGTGGAAAATAAAAAACTGGGAATCTTCTCCAGATTGTGCAATTATCTGGAGCGTAAGGAAGGAGCTGTATATGAAAAATAATCTGCAGTTATTTGCCCTCGTCGGCGCTCTCCTGCTTCTGCTGGGCGGCTGCGCTCTGGCAGGCGGAACTGAAACAGAAACCACAGAGACTTCCGTTCAGGAGACCTCCGATGCGGTTTCCGCTTCTGAACCCGTGGAAAAGGTGACCTCCTCTGTCGAAGATTATCAGCTGAGGGATAATGATGCTGTCTATGAAGACGATGATGAGGACAGTGTTGTGACCATGTATCTCACTGTCCGGGAAGGAAATTCTGCGGAAAATACAAACCATACCTGGACCGAAGTGAATACCTATTCCAAATACTGGTATGAGGATAATAATCTGGAACAGTACGCGGTGGAGGGAATCCTGCAGGTCGGGGATGAAAACGGGCTGATTCCTGGCGAACTTGGATATGGAGAAACTGTCCCCAATGCCATTGTCAAAATCAGAGGACAATCTTCTACGAAAAGAGAGCAAAAAAATTATAAAATAGAATTAAAGGATGGACATGGTGAATGGCGTGACCAGCGTACCATAAACCTGAATAAGCATGGTGGAGAAGGCCTCCGATTTAAGAATAAACTTGCTTATGATCTTATGAAAGATATTCCGCAGATGATGTCTGCTCGCACACAATTTGTTCATCTGTACGTAAAAGATGAAACAGAAGGTGGAAGTGGTATCTTTGAAGACTATGGATTATATACACAGGTGGAACAAATCAATGGAAGATATCTAAGATCACATGGCCTTGATAATAATGGTCACTTATACAAAAATGAATTTTTTGAATTTTTTAGATATGAAGATTCTATTAAACTTGCGACTGACCCTACCTTCAATTTGGATGATTTCGAAACATATCTGGAAATTAAGGGAGATACTAACCACAGCAAGTTGATTGAGATGTTAGAAGATGTAAATGATTACTCAATTCCTATTGAAGATACCGTTGAAAAATGGTTTGATACAGAAAATCTGTATTACTGGATGGCCTTTCACATTCTCATCGGTAACATTGATACGGAAGCCAGAAATTATTTCATTTATAGTCCTTTGAATCTAAATAAATTTTACTTTATCTCTTGGGATAATGATGGTGCTTTCGATTTAACGGAAAATGAGGTAAGAGGTACCAGTGGCCGTAATGGGAGTTGGCAAACTGGAATCAGCAACTACTGGGGTGTTGTTCTTTTTCAGCGTATGTATAAAAATGAGGAATATCGAAATGGCCTTACAGAAGTAATTGAAACCTTACGAACGCAATATCTAACAGAGGAAAAAATTAATAATCTGGTAAATACATATCGTCAAGTCGTAAAGCCTTATGTATATAGCATGCCAGATATCTTATATGCCCGGCTTACAGATGATGAATATGATATTGTTGCTGATGCTCTGGCTGGCGAAATACAGCAAAATTATCAATTTTATCTGGAATCCTTGGAAAAGCCAATGCCTTTCTATATTGCAGTGCCTACACAAGAAAATGGACAGCTTACTCTTTCTTGGGATGCTGCATATGATTTTGACAATGAAAACATTACTTATACTGTAGAATTGGCATCTGATGCTCTGTTTCAAAATATGATTTTCTCACAACAAAATATACGCGTACCTCAGGTCACTACAACTTCATTACCGGAAGGCCAGTATTTTATTCGCGTACGTGCAACGAATGAATCCGGCTATACACAGGATGCTTTCGATTATTATGTTGTAGAAACCAACGATTCATATAAAATCTACAGTACAAAATGTTTCTATGTCCTGGCAGACGGCACAATCGAGGAATATGTTTACGATGAAGGCGAATAAACCTGTTCCCGGCAAAAACACCACCCACAGCCTCTTCCGCAACGAATGGAAATACTATCTTTCCCTCTGGGACTGCCAGGCACAGAAGGAAAGATTCCAAACCGTCA